>CAZLBV010000108.1:0-7115 GCA_964557845.1 uncultured Eubacteriales bacterium
TAAATTGTTTTCGAGCCGGATATTTTTACGGCCGAATGTCCAAGCCATGTAATTTCCATGATTTTCCTCCTGAATTATTTATAACAAATGTCGATGAAAATATCATCCCGGGGGCCAGGTCATTCGCCTGCCGCTCAGAAGATGAAAATG
This sequence comes from uncultured Eubacteriales bacterium, assembly GCA_964557845.1. GTDB lineage: Bacteria > Acidobacteriota > Aminicenantia > Aminicenantales > Aminicenantaceae > CAZLBV01. Next base: position 151 of record CAZLBV010000108.1, read on the forward strand.
GATGTGCGGAACTTCCTGGCCGGCGTTTTTTCCGGTATTTAGCACGATCCTGTAGCCATTTTCGCTGGCTCCGATCTGCTGTGCTATCCTCTGGATATTTATAAGGATGTGGCTGAGGATCTCTTTTTTCTCCTTAGGAATCTCATTCAAAGATGAGAAATGTTCTTTGGGAATGATCAGGATATGAGAGGGAGCCTGGGGATTGATGTCCTTGAAAGCAAGAATGAGATCATCCTCATAAATAATTTCTGCCGGGATCTCTTTTTTAGCTATCTTGCAAAAGATACAATCTTGGTTTGTCATTTTACTTTATCTTTATCCTGTCTATTTTGACTCCGAGGTTTTTAAGTTTTTCCTCAAAGTTTTCATATCCTCTGTCAAGGTGTTCCGGCTCGCTTATAAATGTTTCGCCACTTGCGATCAATCCCGCTAATACAAGGGAGGCTGCGGCCCGAAGATCAGTAGCGATGATCTCAGCGCCTGATAATGGAGTTTTTCCCTTTACGGTGGCTCTATCGCTTGAGATCTCTATGTTTGCGCCGAGCCGCTGGAGTTCATTTATATGGGAAAACCTGCGGTCGAATATGGTTTCCGTTATTATGGAGACACCTTCGGCCTGTGTCATCAAGACAGTAAAAGGAGCCTGCAGATCAGTTGGAAAACCGGGATAAGCTGATGTTATGATATCCTGAGGTAAAATATCCTGACTTCCTCTGATTCTAAGAGTATGGCTGTTTATTTTATCTATCCTTGCTCCGGCTGCACATAGTTTTTGGATGATGGTGCCGAGATGTGAAGGCTGGACCTTGGTCAAGGTGATATCTCCTCGGGTTAAAGCGCCGGCAATAAGGAAGGTGCCGGCTTCGATCCGGTCTGGTATTACGGAATGAGTCGCCCCACCTAATTCTTCAACTCCTATTATCCGGATCGTTTCTTCTCCTAAGCCCTCGATTTTCGCACCCATTTTTATTAAGAGTTTGCATAAATTTTCAACTTCTGGTTCTAAGGAACAATTTCTTAGGATCGTTTCCCCTTGAGCGAGGCAAGCGGCCATCACCATATTTTCAGTACCACCAACAGTCTTTTTTTCAAATGTGATATCATTACCCACTAATTTTCCTGCTTCGGCTTTTATATACCCATGTTCCAGTGTGATCTTAGCTCCCAGCTTTTCAAACCCTGAAGTGTGGAGGTCAGTCGGTCGTATGCCGATAGCGCATCCCCCTGGAAGTGCAACTACCGCTTTTCCATATCTGGCAAGTAGCGGACCCAAAACAAGTATGGAAGCACGCATGGCACGTACCAGATCGTAAGAAGCTTCGTCAGATTTTATTTTTTTTGTTTGAATGGATAAAGAGTTCCGGCGCAGATTGTATTCTGCGCCCAGTCCTTCTACTAAGGTTAAGATGGTAAAGACATCTTTAACCCGGGGTACGTTTTTTAATTTGATCTTTTCTTTGGTTAGAAGAGACGCGGCGATCGAAGGAAGGCTGGCGTTTTTTGCTCCGCTTATTTTGACCCGCCCTTTTAGCCGTAAATTTGGCCTGCCGGAAATTTTGATTTTTTCCATCACCATTAATTCTAAATTATTAAGCGGGGAAAATCAATAATTCCGGTGACATCATCCTTATCTTCTCTATCCAAATCCCAGGGAAATAATTTTTTAGATAAGGTTGCTGTTAATAGAATTATTCAAGCAATGAAGTTCGAGCGCATCTATATAATTATTATGAAGATTACGAATAAACGAAACTTCCTGAATCATCAGCACGGCGAGGTTAGTGCAAATACGAGGGGTATTGAGTGAAGATGTAGCAAGACTACCTCGAACTCAGTGCCCCAAAGTATTTGTGCTGAGATCGACATCTCTTTTTTTATGTATGGATTGGCTTATTTTACTGATGATTCAGTTATATGGCCGACTTCAAATAAAGGCTCCCCCTTATTAGCCGGTGGCGTATAGACTATATATAGCAGTATTCCCGTGAATGGGGCTGTGTATGTTTTCAGTTTTTTACCAAAGTAATCGGTTATATATCCTATGGGCTCTCCCTCTTTAACATAATATCCCATCTCTGTTAGAGGGTAGAAAAGTCCGTTATATTCCGAATAAACCACCTCATATTTATCTATCCAAACAGCAGATTCGGGAATTTCCGGTTCTCCTGGGATCATTTTAAACAGCTTCATAACATTCAAAATACCCTTGACATTTCGGATGATCGATTCTTCATCGATATTTCCTAAATAGCCCGACTCGGTCGTTATGGCTGGTTTAGAAAGCAAAATGCCGGTATTTCCCAGGTATTTGGATTGTTTGAGATCTTTAATCCGGGAGTCGTCGATAATGATATGTTTGATGCCGAAGGCTAATGCCATCTGTTTCGTTATTTTATTTAAATTTTCATCATCACTTATCATCCAGTAGGTGTAGGGGATCAAGGCTTCATTGCCATCTCCGCAGTGAAGATCGATCAAGCAATCGCATTTCTTTACGATCTCTTCGATGAGGACAGAGGCGATGCGTTCCGCCTGGGTTCCATTAGGATTACCGGGGAACACACGGTTAAGGTTTTTCCAGTCATAAGGATTATAGTAAATGATTCTTTTCTGGAATCCGGGCAGATTGGCGATATATACCAAAATAAGGGTCCCGGATAATTCGTCAGGATCGATCATATCTTTTATGCGGTAGAGAGCCAGAATAGGGGGATACTCGAAACCATGAACCCCGGCTGCCAGAGTCAGCACTTTTCCCTTATTTTTGCCGTTGATCACAGTTATTGGAATAAAACAGTCATTGTCTTCTTCAACTTCGACTTTCACTTTGATCGACATTATCTCACCAGGCGGGATTCGCTTACCGTAGATCTCAAATACATTATTTTCCTCAGCAGTTGAAAACGTGTGCAAAAGCAGGGCCGAGAATATAAGAATAAGCATAAATTTTAAATGAGTCTTTCTAATCATTCCATCCTCCCTAAAAAATAGGATTTGAAATCTGAAAAATTATCCTCATAGATAATATCATTTTATTCCGGCTAAAACCAAGTAGAGAATAAGGTTTATAAAAAAAAAGAGCAGCGGAAATAATGTCCCGCTGCTCTTTATGTTTCAGATTTAAAAAGGAATCGATTCACAAATGTGAATTCAGTTGATTATCCTTTCTTAACAAAGTCTTCGATCCAATCGGTTGTTATGGTCTTGGGCCGCTCAATGGGAAGTCCAAGGGCTCTATCCCAGCAGAGAGAGGCCAAAACACCCATGGCCCTGGAGACGCCAAAAAAGACTGTATAAAAGTCATATTCAGTGACTCCGTAATGGACCAGCAGACAACCGGAGTGGGCATCAACATTTGGCCAGGGATTTTTTGCCTTGCCGTGCTCTTTCAGGATGTCGGGAGCAACTTCATATATCATGCTGACGACTTTGAAGATCTCATCGTCTGGGCAGTGTTTAAGGGCAAACTCCCTTTGTGCCATATATCTCGGGTCTGTTTTTCTGAGAACAGCATGTCCGTATCCGGGAATGACTTTTCCGGAATTAAGAGTATCCCAAAGATATTTAACCAATTGATCCTTGGTGGGAATGCCGCCGCCCAGGTCTTCTTTGACTTCCATGATCCATCGAAGTACTTCCTGGTTGGCTAATCCATGTAGAGGGCCTGCCAGTCCGCACATTCCTGCGGCCAGAGAGTAATAGGCATCTGAGAGAGCGGAGCCGACCAGGTGAGTGGTATGCGCTGATACATTTCCTCCCTCGTGGTCGCTGTGGATCACAAGGTAAAGACGCATGAGTTCTTTGAAATCATCGCCTTCAACTCCGACCATATGAGCCAGGTTTCCTCCCCAGTCAAGATTTGGATCAGATGGAATGTGTTGGTTGTTTTTATAAGATTTTCGGTAGATATAAGCAGCGATCTTGGGCAGTTTGGCCAGTAAGTTCATCACATCTTCGTAGGTGGGATCCCAGTATTCCATTTTATGAATACCCTCTCTGTAACGCTCAGCAAAGATTGAATCTTTCTGCAGAGCCAGGATGGCAGCTGAGAATTGGGTCATGGGATGGGTATCGTCGGGGATGGCCTTAAGAACATCGATCAGGTAATCAGGAAGATCGCCTCGTTTTTTCCACTCTTCTGTAACATCCTGGGCATCTTCCTCGGTAGGAAGATCGCCGGTAAGCAGAAGGTAAAAAAGTCCTTCAGGAAGAGGCTCTTCACCACCGGGAGCCTTGGGTAATTTTTTCTGAAGTTCAGGAATGTTGAAGCCACGGAAACGGATCCCTTCCATAGGATCAAGGGCTGAAGTTTCCGTTACGATACATTTAACTCCGCGGGCGCCGCCGTAAGCTTGTGATACGGTTACTTCGGAGATAACTTTGTCACCGTATTCTTTGTTGATCTTTTTGACACGCTCCTGCATTGGACCGATTTTAGATTGAAATTTTTGTTTTAAAGACATTAAAGAGACCTCCTTTTTATATAGCGGTACTTCTATTATAAACTATCCGTTTCCGATTTATTGAACTCAAAATATAATACTTTATGACTCGGGTGTCAATTGTAATCCTCTGGTTTTTCATAATTTCTGCTTTTCCTCTGAAAAATTTGGGAAGACGGAGGGGAAATCATCAAATAAAATTGATGGAAGTTGACAATTTGCTTTTATTTCAGGTAAATAGATAGCGAATTCAGATATTATTTATTAAGTAAAATGAGATAAGATGAATAATTCAGAACTAGAGATCAGTATTTGAAAATATAAGGAGGAAAGATATGAGTGCACTTTTGATCTTTCTGATAATCGTAGTTGCTGTGGTTGTTCTTCTGGTCGGCATATTTAACTCCCTTGTTCAGCTGCGGAACCGTTGTGAAAACGCCTGGTCACAGGTGGATGTCCAGCTGCGGCGCCGATATGACCTCATCCCCAACTTGGTGGAGACGGTTAAGGGTTATGCTAAACATGAGAGAGAGGTATTCCAGAAGGTGACTGAGGCAAGAAACATGGCAATCAATGCTTCTACAGTAAAAGAGCAGAGCCAAGCTGAGAACATGCTGACCGGGACTCTAAAATCTTTATTTGCTGTGGCTGAAAATTATCCGGATCTTAAAGCCAACCAGAATTTTCTTATGCTCCAGGAAGAATTAGCCGGGACAGAAGGGAAGATCGCCTATGCCCGTCAGTTCTATAATGATGCGGTCATGAAATACAATACCAAACAGCAGGTTTTTCCCTCTAACATCATTGCTGGAATGTTTAATTTTCAGGAAAGAGATTATTTTGAAATTGGAGAAGAAGAGGCCAAAGAACCGGTTAAGGTTGAGTTTTGATCTGATTGGTTGGATCGAATAAGGACGGTATCAAGGGATAGATTATTAAACCTAAGAGAACAGAACAAGCCGAAGTTTCAAAGTCTGACAGCATTCTGCCGGGTGATGAGCATCAGTAATTGAGCTAAGATGTACGAACAAATCGCTAAAAATAAAAGAATATCTTTTTTGTTGGTGTTGTTTTTTTTAGTGCTGGTGTTCTTAATGGTCTGGGCTTTTAATGAGGTGACCGGCTGGGGAACAGGTGGTTTGGTGCTTGCTGTTGTTCTAGCGATAGCCATGACCTGGGGAGGATATTACTACAGCGATAAAATTGTCCTGGCAGTCAGCAAGGCCAGGCCTGTATCCAAACCGGAGTACCCTTATTTGTATAATGTCGTGGAAGGATTAGCCATTGCCGCAGGTCTTCCTAAACCCCGCTGTTATGTGATCGATGACAGCGCTCCCAATGCTTTTGCTTCAGGCCGTAATCCCGAGAATGCAGTCATTGTTGTGACCACAGGACTTTTAGACAAACTGAATCGTGCGGAACTGGAGGGGGTTATCGCCCATGAGATGTCCCACATAAAAAATTACGATGTGAGGCTTCAGACAGTGGCGGTTGTGATGGTGGGGGTAGTAGCACTTCTTTCTGATTGGATACTGAGGTCTTTTTTCTGGGGAGGTGGTAGGAGGCGCAGCCGCGACACCAAAGGCGGAGGAAACGCCGCAGCAATATTTCTGGCGGTGGCGATCGTACTTGCGATCCTTTCCCCTTTGGTCGCCCAGCTCCTGAAGCTGGCCATCTCCCGGAAGCGGGAGTTTCTGGCCGATGCCAATGGGGCCATGCTGACCCGCTATCCGCCAGGATTGGCGTCGGCTTTACGAAAGCTTGCTGCAGACAAAGAGCCGCTGGAAGTTGCCAACAATGCCACTGCACATCTGTATATCGTTAATCCTTTAAAAAGCGTAAAAAGCGGAGTTAAGGCAAGTAAACTTTTCAGCACCCACCCTCCCATCGAAGAACGCATCGCTGCCTTGGAAAAGATGTAGTCTAAAAGGCTTCACTATCGAAGCTCTGATGAGTATAATAATGACTACCAAGATTCAATAATCTCTGAGAGGAGGAATTATGGAGAGCAAATACAATCCTGATTACATCCTGAAATTTGTTTGGTCCAGGTACGCTGCAGAGCAGGCTATGATCGCCGATGTTCGTGATTATACGGTTTATATTGAAAATCAGGATAAAGAAGGTGAATTCTTCATAGTTGGATTTGATAAGAACAACCTGGACCATATTTATAGAGGGAACCTGGAGGGAATGAGCGTTGATTGGGACCAAGAGGGAGATCTCTCCAAGGAAAACCTGGGAAAAGTCTTTGTTAAGTTTTTAAAAAAAATAGACAAAAAATTCCCTAATTATGATGTCTTCTGGACCTGGGTCAAGGGGGAGTGATTTAAATTCAGGATTTTGATTAGATAATCTTTATGTAAATGTTCCGAGGCGTTCTGAAGGCATCAAGTATCTTGCCCACCTTTTCCCTTAGAACTAAATTACAGACAAGCAAAAAACTATTGAAAAAAAACCTGGTTTGATATTATAATGACAATCCCCTAGGGCGGGGTCGTAGTTCAGTTTGGTTAGAACGCT
>CAZLBV010000109.1:0-4730 GCA_964557845.1 uncultured Eubacteriales bacterium
ATGGGATCCACCTAGGGCAGGAGGATTTTCCCATTCCTTTGGCCAGAAAATTACTGGGTCCTGATGTGATCATCGGCGGTTCTGCCCTTACTCTTGAGGAAGCCCGAAAATGTTTTGATGAGGGGTGTGATTATATAGGATTTGGCCCTGTGTTCCCCACGGGGTCAAAGCTGGATACCGGTCCTGCCAGCGGCCTCTCCCTGCTTGAAAAGGTAGCGGAAGAGTTCCCTGTTCCGATCATTGCAATAGGAGGGATTCAGGAGCAGAACGTTGAACAGATAATAAAGGCTGGCGCTTATGGGATTGCCGTGATCTCCGCGGTATGCTGTATGCCTGATCCAGCTGAAGCAGCCCGCAGATTAAAAAAGAGTCTGGTGAGCGCCTTGGAGAGTGCTTAATGACTGAAAAAATTTCCGATATCGGTGAATTCGGCTTAATAAAACGAATTCATCGCTTGCTCGAGAAGCAAGGATTTTCTTCCTCAAGGGTGGTGACTGAAATAGGGGATGATACGGCCTCTGTTCTGACCCGGTCTGAATATGAGCTTCTGATCACTTGTGACTGTTTAGTTGAGGACAGGCATTATCTTTCGGGACGCATTTATCCCTTTGATCTTGGTCGGAGAGCCATGACTGTCAATATCAGCGATATCGGGGCCATGGGGGGAGAGCCTCGTTTTGCGTTGATATCGTTAGGCCTTAAACCGGAATTGCCCGTTGATTTTATCGAAGAGATGTATAAAGGATTCTTAGAAGAACTCAACCCCTTCCAGGCTTCCATTATTGGCGGAAATATAACAAAAGTCCAGGATAATACCTTCATTGATGTTACTCTTATCGGTGAAGTGGAAAAAGGGAGATCTGTTCACCGCTCTACAGCTAAGCCGGGAGATCTCATTTTGGTCACCGGATTTCCCGGACAGGCAGCAGCGGGTTTGAATATTTTGCTTCATTCCTCTTTTTCAGAAGAATTGAACGAACTCACTCTGGTTAAGGCCTATAACACTCCCGGCCACAGGGCTCGGGAAGGACGGGCGGTTGCTATAAAACAGCTGGTAACTGCTATGATCGATACCAGTGATGGTTTTTTAGGGGACCTCTTTCATATCTGTGAAGAGAGCCAGGTAGGAGCGCTTTTGACAAAGGATAAAATTCCGATAAGCCGGGATCTTAGTGATTTCTGTCTTACCTATGATAAAGATCCCTACGCTATGTTTTTTCAGGACAGCGATGATTATGAATTGATCATGACCAGCCGGCCTGAACACCTGAATTCTATCAAGAAAACAGTTTCTGATGTAAGTGATGTGCAGGTAACTGAGATAGGAACAATTACCGATAATAAAGATGAAATCAGTTTGATCGAGCCTGACGGCACTATTAAAAAAATAAAACCAAAAGGATGGGATCATTTTACGAAGGAGTTTTAGATGAAAGATTATGTACTTTCGGATAAAGCAGGTAAAAACCTAAATCTACTGCGTGAGAGAAAATCATTGGTCCATAGTATTACTAATTATGTAGTCATGAATTATACCGCCAATGCATTGCTGGCCTGCGGGGCATCTCCGGTTATGGCCCATGCTCATGAAGAAGTGGAAGAAATGGTATCGCTGGCAGGTGCATTGGTTCTTAATATAGGGACCTTGACTCCTTATTGGGTGGAGTCCATGCTGAAAGCCGGGAAAAAAGCAAATGAAAAGCAAGTGCCCATAATTCTTGATCCGGTAGGTTCAGGTGCAACCGCACTGCGAACCTCATCCTCGCGCCGGCTCATTGATGAACTGGATATCAGTGTGATCCGAGGGAATGCCTCTGAAGTGCTTTCATTGGCTAAAGAGGGGTCTCAGACTAAAGGAGTGGATTCCATTCATATGGTGGATCAGGCCAGGGATGCTGCCTTGATTCTTGCCCGGGAACTAAATAGTGTGTTAGCGATCACCGGAAAAGTCGATCTGGTCACGGATGGAAAAACCGTTTACCGGGTCCATAATGGACATGAATTAATGGGAATGGTGACCGGTACTGGCTGCACGGCTACGGTCATTACAGCTGCGTTTATGGCTGTGGATGACGATCCGCTGGAGGCTGCGGCTACAGGATTGGCCTATTTCGGCTTGGCCGGAGAGCTGGCGGCTGAGCAGGCTCAAACCCCCGGAAGCTACCAGATAGCCTTATTGGATGCACTTTATACTATCGACAGCGAACGACTGAAAAAAAGTGCCCGGATCCTGTCCGAATAATCGCATAGATAAGTTTTTTTGATATATTTATGAATTTAAGATGGATTTTGTATCATTATGATCAATGATCTATCAAAAGAGAGTTAGATATGGATAATTTCAAAGATTTGAGGGATTCTTATAAGACAGCGATGATCTTTGCTTGGGGAGTGGTCGCTGCCTTAGCCGTATATGTTGCTGTGGTTGAATGGCTTCAACATCGGGGTCAAGTTTTCTCAGGTTTAGGGGATCTAAGCAAATATAACCAGATAAGATACCTGTTTTATATTCTTTCTGCCGTTGTTGTTATTGGCATAAGGGTGTTAAGAGGGGTCTTGCTAAAAAAGAAATATTCCGATGATCCCGCAGCTCTGCCTGCTAAATTTCTGAGAGGATCGATCATCACTTTCCTCTTATGCGAGATCCCTGCATTATTTGGTCTTGTACTTTTTCTTTTAAGCGGTACATCCCGGGATTTTTATATACTTTTGTTTATTTCATTATTCCTTATGTTTATGTATTTTCCCAGATTCTCGCAGTGGAAAGCATGGTTTGAGGGGAATCGCGCATATTAATCAACCGGGATCAAACCGCTTTGATGGATGGGTTATTGTCTGTTTGAAGGTCCTCTGAACGGATTTAATGGAATTACGTATTTCTTTTATTGGTCTGTGTCTGCCAGGTGCACCCAGTTGCTGCACGGACCTTGTTTTATGAATAGTTCAGGTTAATTAACTGATGAATAAAGGAGAAAAAATATGCTGAGGGATATTATAAAGAAAGAGATCCAGGATACCATCATGAGCCCCAAGTTCGTATTTACTTTTTTGCTTTGTACCATATTGATACTTCTTTCAGTTTATACAGGAGTGAATAATTATCTGGCAGAACAGAAAGAATACAGCGCTGCCATCGCATTGAACCGAAAAAACCTGGAAAATCAGCAGTCTTATCAGACATTGGCCGGCCTGGGAACTAAGATAAATCGTAAGCCCGAAGTATTAAGCACCATTGTCAATGGGGTACAGGAGGCGGTGGGCAGAGTGGCAACGGTTAATATTGCCTATGATCCCAGTATGACCGATTCCAAATACAGCAGCAACCCGATTTTTGCGGTGTTTGGGTCTCTTGATCTCACCTTCATAGTAAAAATTGTATTGAGCTTATTTGCCATCCTGTTTACCTATGATGCGATTGTAGGGGAAAAAGAAAGAGGGACATTAAAGCTGGCCTTATCCAACAAGGTCCCGAAAGACAGATTAATACTTGGAAAAGCGATCGGTGGATTCATCAGTCTTTTGATCCCTTTAATTTTTCCTTTAGTGATCGGACTGCTGATTCTGTTGATATATCCGAATATATCACTTACCGGTGAAGATTGGAGCAGGCTGGCTTTGATCTGCTTGATGTTTTTTTTCTATCTGTCAGTATTTTTTGCTTTGGGATTGTTCATTTCAGCCCGTACCCAGAGTTCTTCCACCAGTTTCCTAATACTGCTGTTCATATGGGTGACTTTTGTCACTATCATACCCAAGGCAGCGGTAATGGCAGCCCGGCAGATCAATCCAATACCATCGGTTCACGAGATCACGGCTCAAAAAGATGCCTTTCTACAAGAAATACAAAAAGAAGCCATAGAAGAGCAGACTAATTATTTTAAAGAACATCCCAGGCCTCAAAAGCCGGAAGAGATCGCAAAATGGAATGAGGATGTTAGGAATTGGGCTGAGGATCTGCAGCAGAGTCTGACCGGGAAGATCGACGAAAATAATGCAGCCATTGAAAGAGATTATCAGGTTAAAATGCGTGAACAGCAGAACCTGGCCGTGAATCTGTCCCGAATCTCTCCTGCATCTGCTCTTATGTTTGGAACGATGACTTTAGCCAGGACTGGGATCATATCCCATGAGAGGTTTCTTAATTCGGTTAGAGCTTATAAACCCATTTTTACAAGATGGGTCAATGAAAAAATGATCCGATCAGCGGACTTTGAATCTGCCCAGCAGCCCAAACCTGATCTTTCTGATATACCGCAGCACACCTTTACGCAGGAAGGCTTGGGAGATTCTTTCCGGCGCACTCTGCCCGATATTATCCTGATGGTGTTTTTGATCCTGCTATTTTTTATCGGGGCCTATGTGTCTTTTCTCCGTTATGATGTGCGTTAAAAGGGTAAAGTATTGAAAAAACGATCGAATAAAATAGACTAAAAATGAGGTAAAAATGTTAGAAACAATTGATCTTACCAAGAGATATGAAGACGGGCTTTTAGCGCTTGACCATCTTAACCTGAAAGTCGAGCCGGGCGAGATATTCTGTATGTTTGGGGCGAATGGAGCCGGAAAAACCACGGCCATAAATCTATTCCTTAATTTTATTCCCCCTACAGAGGGAACGGCTTTGATAGAGGAAATTGATGTGGTCAAAGAGCCTCTGAAAGCCAAGGAATTTGTTTCTTTTGTATCGGAAAATGTAATGCTGTACAATAATTTTTCTGCTTTTCAGAATA
>CAZLBV010000110.1:0-7216 GCA_964557845.1 uncultured Eubacteriales bacterium
AGCATCACCCGCCGACGCCTTGTAACTGGACCAAGCTCGACTCGTGAATAATCCAGGTTAGATCATCTTTCTAAATCTTGACAATAATATAACAGAAAAGGCCTTCAATTAAAATGAGATTTATTTTTGATTTCTTTTCCGGCAGCTGCCTTAATAGCTTCTGCCATCTCATCTGGTTTGTTGGAACCGATCAAAATTTTTCGTCCGCTGACCAGTTCAAGTTGTACTCCTCTTTTTCCGCTGACATTATAGGCCTTTCCTGATCTGCCGTAGCGAATTCCGTATCCTCCATACTCTCTCAAGGGTGAATAATCTCTGACTTCATATTGTTTGATCGCTTCAAATGGAAGCGTTCTAAATTCACGATGGAAAGGAAAAAATCGAATATACAGGCCGTCATATCTTACTTCCGTAGACAATTTTACGGAAAAAAAGAATATTGGGAAGACAACACCGAATATGACCCATAAGATCCACATAAAGGGATCAGGTACAGGGTGAGAACCAAAAGGCTTACCCAGTAAAAGCTGTTGGATGCCGGCATACCAGGCCAAAAAAATGGGAATAAAAACAACGATCAAAATCCATAGTTGGGTAAATCTTTGTTCTTCCTGGAATAAAAGATCTTTTTTTTCCGGCATTAACTTTTCCTTTTTAATTTGCTTATCTCGATTCCTATGCGGCGCAAACCTTCCCGCATGAATTCAGGCTTCCCGCCCATCCATATTCTTAAAAAACCTTCCATCTTAAAATGGACACCCGGAACGATCAGAGTTGACTGATTATGAAGGATATCCTGACAGATCTCATAACTTGGTTTATTGGAATTATATTTAAGAAAACAAAAAGCGCCGGCATCCGGAGCATGATAAGTAAAAAAATCACCAAAACTTTTTATCCATTCATCCATAACCGGATAATTGGTCTTCAATAAAGTCTTGGTGCGGTCATATAAACGTTCTCGATTGCTTGCCTCTACCGCAGTTCTGGCCATAATATCGGACAATTTATTAGGTCCAATGGTAATGTAATCATGCTGGGTCCAGCATTCTTCCATGATGTTTTTCGGGCCCACCATCCAGCCTATGCGAATCCCGGGTATACCGTAGGCTTTGGAAAGGCCGCTGGTTACGATCACTTTGTCACTCATCCCCCAAAAACTTTTGGTTCTTTCATGGTCCCGTTCAGCTCCAATATACACTTCATCAGCTAAAAGATAAGCACCGGTAACTTCGCAGCGATCGATAATTCTCTGCATGGCATCCTCTGAGAGGACTGACCCTGAAGGATTATTGGGATTCGATATATACACCAACTTTGTACCCGGTTTAACCGCTTGTTCAAACTCATCCCAATCAGGTTCCCATTTCCGGTCGAAATCCAGCCTAAAAACGTTTATCCTGGCACCCAAACTCAGCGGCACACCCCACAGCTGCATGTAATTCGGGATCTCCAGTGCCAGCTCATCACCATTTTTTAATAAGACCAAACAAAGCATATAATTGGCTTCTGAAGTTCCATTAGTAACTTCAATATTATCAATATCCGCCCCGGGATAATGGCTGGCTAGCAGTTCCCTGAGCTCGATAGTCCCATTTGATTGGCTGTAACCCAGGGGAAGATCCAGACATCTGTCCAGATCAAATCCCATCTCCACTAATTCCTTCAGGGTAACTGCCCTGATTCCGCTTTCACTCATATCATAATCAACCACATTTTCCCATGTGGACTGCATACGTTCCATCTCAAACGGTTCGATCTTCATAGGACTTCACCTCCTTTAGGATATTTTATGATGATATCAAAAGTTGATCTGAATTGAAAACTCCGGATTACATTTTAGTTAAAAACACCAATAAAAATGAATAACATTCAATATTGCCTGAGAAATAAATTGTTTTCTGTGATATATTACAATTTTGTAAAAAATAAGTTGACCAATAGCACCAACGACATTTTTAATGAATAATCCAGGATAATTGGAATGTCAAAAAAAAAGCTCTACCGGATCCATATTCATCCTCAAGATAAGATCATCTATGCACATAACGAAAACAATTTAGCCCAAACCATCCGCTCTGCCGGAATTCCGCTCAATAATATCTGCGGAAACAGAGGATTGTGCGGAAAATGCGTTGTCAAAATAATTTCGGGATATCTTCCTGATGTAAACGAAAAAGAAAGATTTCTTTTGGGAAACAGATCTTCGCAAGACGGGTATCGATTAGCCTGTAACATACCGATAAAAAGCGACATGATAATCCAAATTCCTCCTGATTCCCTGCTGGCTGAGATCAAGGGATTAAAAGAAGGGATCTTATTCCTGGAAGATGTCGACCCTCTGGTCAAAAAATTTCCCTTCCCTTCTATTCCTCCCACACTATCTCAACCAGTCTCGATAATAACAAATATTGAAAGATACTTTAAAAAATACAATTTTACTCTTGCACCTCAGGTTTGGAAGAGCATCTTCCCATTATCCTCTGAAAAACAGAAAACTGCCACCGCCGTTTTCTATTGCGACAATGAATTGATGGCCATAGAGGGTGGAGATACTTCCGCCTATAATTTTGGGCTTGCTGTGGATATAGGCACAACCACGGTAGCCATGGAATTGATCGATCTAAATAACGGTAAAATAATCGATTCCCACATACTTCCTAACGGCCAGATATCTTTTGGAGGTGATGTCATAACTCGAATAGGGCATGCCTTATTGAATCAGGAAAACTTGATTTCTCTGAGAAAGGCCATCCAGGTTACTCTTAATGATATGATCATTTATCTCCTGGAAAAGAATAAGATCTCACCCTCATACATTTATGCTGTTTCTGTGGCAGGAAACACCGTCATGAATCATCTCTTCCTGGGGCTTTCGGTTGAATCGCTCGCAAGAGCTCCATTTTATCCCTTAATGGATCGTTTTCCTCTGATTTCTGCCATAGATCTGGAACTTCCGGTAAATCCTTCTGCAAAAGTTTTTATCGCCCCAAATATTAAAAGCTTTGTCGGAGGCGATATTGCATCCGGTCTGACCGCATGTTCTTTTTTTTCCAGAAACGGCAATTTTATCTTTATCGACCTGGGAACAAACGGTGAGATCGTTCTAAAAAAAGGAAACAAATACACAGCTACATCAACGGCCGCAGGTCCTGCTTTTGAAGGAATGAATATAAGCTGCGGCATGCTGGCGCAATCCGGCGCTGTTTATAAAGCCTGGTATGACCATAAGGAACTTAAAATAAGCACCATCAACAACCTCCCTGCCTGCGGCATCTGCGGTACAGGTCTGATCGATCTCCTGGCAATATTTTTATCAAAAGGACAGATCTCATCCTCCGGGAGACTCCTTGAAGAAAACGGAAGAATTAAAATCACTAAAGATTTATTCATGACCCAAAAAGATATCAGGGAGATACAGCTCGCGTTAGCAGCAGTTAAAACCGGAGTTACAATAATCCTGGAAAAAGCGAATTTACTTCCCGGGGAACTGGATGGAATTTTTTTGGCAGGAGCCTTTGGAAATTATCTGAATGTGGAAAACAGCATTCGGATCGGGCTCTTGCCTGACATCAAAAAGGAAAAAATATTTTTTTTGGGGAATTCATCCCTAGCAGGAGCCAGAATTCTCATGCTCTCTGAAAAAGCCCGAAAAAATATTTTTACTAAGATAAAAAAGATCAAATTTCTCTCTCTTGCCTCTGATCCCTCTTTCCAAGATCGTTTCATTGAATCCCTAGAATTCAAGAAATATTGATCATGGGCTTCATCTGTGTTTAAAGCCCTGCATTAATTGAATGAATTTAGATTTGATCATTCCAATCACCTGCCTAAAAGATAAAAGTCACTAAACTGGTTGTTTTTAAACTCTACTTTTAGAATAATATACTCTATGCTTGGATTTCATAATTCTGTCTGAAGATATTTTTCGATAGACCGAGAATACTCATCAGGCAAAAAGGAGTATCATGTCAAAAGAAAATCCACTAACACAAATGTCTCAAGCCATAATCAACGGTGATAAAGAATCTGCCGTATCTTTGGCACATTTTGCCATAGATAACAAAATGGATCTTATTGAAGTCATCGAAGATGGGTTTATACCAGGCATCCAAAAGGTCGGCGATCTCTGGGAAAAGGGAGAATATTTTCTTCCGGAGCTTATCACGAGTTCAGAATGTATGAAATCTGTAATGAAAATTCTTCAGCCTGAGTTGGAAAAAGCCAATATCCAAAAAAAAACAAAGGGTAAGATCGTTATCGGAACGGTTCAAGGAGATATCCATGATATCGGTAAAAATCTGGTAGCTTCTATGTTTTCCGCCAATGGTTTCGATGTTATCGATCTCGGAGGAAGTGTCCAGTTAGAGAAATTTGTAGACACGGCTGTCGAAGTTAACGCCGATTTCATTTGTCTTTCTGCTTTGTTGACAACTACCATGCTGGGACAAAAACATGTCATTGAAATGCTAAGAGAAAGAAATATCCGCGAAAGGTTTAAAGTCATGGTCGGAGGTTCGCCCGTTACGAAAAAATGGGCAGACGAGATCGGTGCGGACGGATATGCAGAAAGTGCCATGTCCGCGGTTACAGCCGTCAAAAAACTATCCTGAATCATGCAAGAATATTGGAATTCAACCTTATTAAATCACATAAATGGAGAAAACAATGATTCCAACTAAAAGACCGAAAATAGAATTTTTATCCTCTAAATTCATAGATGAAATTATTGAAGAAGCCTTGGAGATATTGCAAAATACCGGCATCTTCGTCGAAAATAAGGAGGCCATAGACCTCTTCAAAAAGGCAGGAATGAAGGTTGACGAGCGATCCCAGAGAGTTTATATCTCGCCCGTTTTGGTGGAAGAATCTTTAAAAACAACTCCATCCTCCATAACACTTTACGACAGGTCGGGTGAAAAAGAATTCCTGGTAGGAGGAGATCATATTCATTTCGATCCCGGATCTGCCGCTGTCACCATCCTTGATCATGAAACCGGGATTCAGAGAAAACCACAGACCCGTGACCTGATCGATTTTTTTCATCTAACAGAAAATCTAAATAATATTCATTTTCAAAGCACAGGTATAATCAGTGGAGACCTCCCGGAGATCATCTCAGATTCTTATCGCCTTTATGTAGGTTTGAATTACTGCACAAAGCCGATCGTAACCGGAACCTTCAGGGTAGAAGGCTTCAAACCCATGCTGGACATGCTGACAGTGATCAGGGGGAGTGCTGAGGCTCTCAAAGAAAAACCTTTAGCGATCTTTGATGCCTGCCCCTCCCCTCCTCTAAAATGGAGCAATTTAACCACGCAAAGCCTTATAGACAGCGCGAGAGCTGGTATTCCTTCGGAGTTAATCTCAATGGGGATGACAGGTGCCACCTCACCGATCACCCTGGCCGGCACGCTGGTCCAGCATACTGCGGAAAATCTATGTGGATTGATCATCTGCCAGTTAGCTCAGCCAGGAGCTCCGGTGATTTTTGGAGGATCCCCTTCTAGTTTTGATATGCGTAAAGGCACAACCCCTATGGGAGCGATCGAAACCATGCTCATTGATTCCGGCTACACCCAGATAGGAAAACATTTAAACCTTCCTACCCATGCCTATATGGGTCTGAGCGATGCTAAAATGAATGACAGCCAGGCAGGTTTCGAAACCGGGATCGGCGCTGTTTTAGCCGCGCTTTCCGGAGTCAATGTCATTTCAGGACCGGGCATGCTCGATTTTGAAAGCTGTCAGAGCCTGGAAAAACTCGTTATCGACGATGAAATATGCGGAATGGCTTACCGGTTGATAAAGGGAATATCTCAAAGAGAAAAACCGATCGCCAAACATTTATTCACTGATTTTGCATCTGAAGCCCAATTTCTCTCAATGCCTCACACAAAAAAATGGTACCGTCAGGAGCATGTCTATCCTACATTAGTTGACCGGGATACCTATGATTACTGGGTCTCACTGGGCAAAAAATCTATCGCCGAGAGGTCCAAGGAGATGATAAAAAAAATTCTGCATGAAAATCCGGTTCGTCTGCCATCCGAAACAATTCAAAAAGAATTGAGAAGTATCATGCTGGCAGACGCTAAAAATTACGGAATAAACTCTATTCCTGAACTGGATTAGTCGTTTAATTCTATCTCATCCGGCACGCTGACTGGTTTTAAACCGCTTCCTTGAATAACAAGGTTTAAGGCAGGAAGGTCTTCTCTAATGATCACATTCAACTGGTCAATCAATCCCTGGGTTATCTTTTCCAATTCCGCCAACCGTCTCAGATCTGTTTCAGTAGGAGCTTGAGGATATCCGCCAATGCTCATGCTCAGCATTAGTATGAGCTGAGAGGTTGATCCTCCTCTTAAGGTCGTTTCCAAGGATCCCCGGTAGGCAAATCCTTTAGGCATGATCTCCTGCTCTAAAGGATCTAATTTTTTCTTGAATGAATCTAAAGAGGCATTCAGTTCATCAGGTTTTTTTGAGTTTTCGTTAAATTCCTTTTCTAATTTCTCCAAACCCCGCTTGATCCGGTTAACTGCAGTTACTGATAACCCCATTCTTCTGGATAGTTTGATTGCTCGAATTTGAGCTTCACGCTGTACTTGTCTTTCATTTTCAGACATATCATAACGGGGATCAGGAAGCACCTCAGCTTCCTTGGATAATATGTTCCCATCTACCTCTAATTCAACTGTATATTTTCCCGGACCGACCATTGGAGCAGTTACAAATCCTGAACCAGAGACTTTGACTTCTTCTCCTTCCTCTGTCATCAGGATCTGTTGAAAATTCCAATGACTGCTCTGTATTCCTGTCACACTTCTTAGTTTTATCTCAAAAATAACTTCTCCTATTTGATTTTTTATAAATAGCTTCGGTTTTTCTTTGGGCTTATCTTTAAAATAGCAGTTTATCCCAAGTCCATAGGTAGGATTCTGAGCCGCAAATACAGATTTTGTAAAGCTTTCCTTTTGAGTCGATGCATAATATTTTTCTGCCGAAAGCATGTCAAAAAGATAGAAGGATTTATTAATTACATCCATATTCATGGATTGCAGCGGCAGGATATCATCTAAAATCCAGATGCCGAACCCGTGTGTTCCAATGATGAGGTCGTGATCCCGGGGGTGTACAGCAATGTCCCGAACTGCTGCTGTAGGCAGGTTATTTTTCAAGGAGAACCAGCTTTTTCCGCTGTCCAGAGAGGCAA
>CAZLBV010000111.1:0-4064 GCA_964557845.1 uncultured Eubacteriales bacterium
TTATAACCTGAAACAGCTCCGGCAAAAATAGCCGAACCTGCAGAACCCGCTCCCAGGGTCAGAGCACTCTGGACCCAGCCCGGTCCGGATAAAGACCAGTAGCCCTTCCAGCGCTGCAAGAAGTGAGGGCGTGAGTTTATGTTCTCAAGCCGCTGCCTTTCTTTCTCCAGGGCATCCGGATCCCTGGATTCGACCAGAGGAAAACCACGGCGCAGCTCTGGGGATGCTGAGTGGATTTTATTATGAGCTTTGATCTTGGGTGTATTCATGGAAAATGAAATTGTGTGTTTTACTTAACCTGTTTATCATAAGTAATAATCAAGTTCAAACTGTGCGATCAATGCGCAGCCATTGTGGTCAGAAATCCGGGTCGGATTTCTTCTGAAAATTGACCGACGATAATTCCTATGCTATATATTTTTCTTTGGGAATTAAGGAACATGAGAACATTTATTGCACTATGTATTTTATGTGGAGTGGCTTTTACCGGAGCCGCGGCCGGGAAGTCTGCTTTAATTGCCTTATACAATGAAGAGATGTATCCTTTGATTTTCAGTGATAATTTTGAAGACGGCGATGCCCGGGGATGGATGCCCAATTTCCCGGACAAATGGGAAGTCAGGAAGGAAGAAGGTTCTTTTGTATATAAATTGATCGCACCCGGAGAGCCCGGCCGGATCAGAGCTCCCTTTTCATGGTCGATAATAAAAGATTTTGATCTGAACGGATTTAAATTTCAAGGGAAACTAAGGTGCGATGAGGATATTGATAATCCCTACCGTGATGTTGTGATCATTTTCAATTTTCAAGATCCGGAACATTTTTATTACGTCCATTTCTCTGCTATCAGTGATGAAGTGCACAATATCATTGGTCTGGTTGATGGCAAGGATAGAGTGAAAATAAACAAAGAGCCTCCGGGTAAATCCAAGGCAATGCTGGGTGACAATTGCTTTCATGATTTTAAAGTGACCTATGATGCAGCGAAAGGAGAGATCCATGCCTATCTCGATAACCTGGATATACCGATTTTAACTGCTGTGGATAAAACCTTGACCCATGGTGCGGTTGGTCTCGGGTCCTTTGATGATAGTGCCGGTTTTGATGATATCCGTTTATGGGGTAATGTATATAAGCACGATAAGGAAGGAAATACTCATGAGAAAAAAAACAATGGATAGACGGGAATTTATTAAGACCGGTGTGGCCTCTGCCGCAGCCCTTGGCGGTTTATCACGTAAACGCCTTTATTCAAATACTGCCTCATCAGGTATCGAATATGATTCCAAAGGGATTCCCTGCCGGCTTCTGGGTACAACCGGAGTTCATATCCCTCTTATTGTCTTAGGAGGAGGCAGCCGCTTCTGTACGGTCAAAGACCCTGAGGAAAGCGTTCAAATACTTACTTATGCACTGGATCACGGATTTTATTACTGGGATACAGCCCATGATTATGTCTTTGACGGCGTGGTGAGTGAAGAGCGCTACGGGATGGTTTTGAAGGACAAGAGAAAGGAAGTTTTTCTTTCCACCAAAGTGGGCGAGAGGACCTATGATAGAGCCATGCGGCATGTGGAGGAGAGTCTTAAACGTTTACAGACTTCTCATGTTGAGCTCCTCCAGATCCACGATGTTCGTTCACTTGAGGATGTGGATACGATATGTGCCAAAAACAGCGTATATAAGGCGCTGCATAAATTAAAAGATGAAAAAGTTACCCGTTTTATCGGGTTTACCGGTCATACCGCTGCCGAGCTTATGAAGGCGCTGGCGGAACGGCTGGATTTTGATACCATGTTGATCGCGCTTAATCATTATACCCAGGGTAAAGAAGATTTCGAAAAACAGGCGATCCCTTATGCCGCCGGAAAAGGCATGGGAGTTATGGTTATAAAGGTTATCCGCCCGCGGGAGACAGTCGAAGGGATCGACCCGGCGGATCTGATTCACTATGCCTTGACTTTACCTCATGTAAATGCAGCGGTCATCGGTATCGACAGCATGGAGGTGCTTAAGAAAGACCTGGCCCTGGCTAAGGCTTTTCAGCCGTTGTCGGATGAAAAAATGAGGTCCACCCGAGCTGCTTTGGAGCCTTTTTTTCAAAGCCATGCTCTGCCCTGGATGCAGCCCGGCTACCGGGACGGAAATCCGTAGAATCCCGGCCGCAGGTTTAAATTAAGTATTGCTTGATATTTAGACATATTTGATGTTTTATTTGTGATAAAATACACCAGGGAGATAAAAATGAAGACTTTTACTGCCGTCATCGAAAAATGCCCGGATACGGATCTTTATTAGAGTAGTCGGAATATAAAATATTATGGATTTGTTTGAAGAATTTTCAAAGCTGGTTGCAGAATTTAAGAAAGAAAAAATTGACTATGCTCTGTGTGGGGGATTGGCAATGGCTGTATATGCATTTCCCAGAGCTACACTCGACATTGATATTTTGATAGAACCCGAGAGCTTGGAAAAAGCGAAATCAACAGCCAAAAGTCTTGGTTTTTCCTTAGACGTTGGATTAATGAAATTCAAAGAAGGACGTATCCAAATCTATAGACTCACGAAGATAGATTCAGACACCAATGAAGCTATTATACTTGATATGTTGTTACTAACTCCTGAAATAGTGGATGTATGGGAATCAAAGCGGTTAGTAACATGGGATCAAGGCGATCTACCCGTTGTATCACCGGAGGGACTGATTAAACTGAAATCACTCAGGATGACTGGTCAAGATCAAGATGATATTAATAATTTAAAGAGTTTTTTAGATGAAGACTGATATGAGTCCGCATTCCGTAACGATGCGATTGAAAAAAACCAGTGAACTAAGACGATTGTGTATAGCTCTTGGTGGTGAAAGGCTAAAGGCGAGATTCTTAGATCAACAGGTTCGAATAAATGTATTCAACGAAACCTCATCGCTGCCTCACTCCTCAAAAGTCCGTTGAGTAATGCTTTATTAAAAACAAACTTGACAAAAATATCACAGAGCTCTGTATAATAAAACAAGGTTAAATGGGAAAAGTAAGCAGATGTTTGATCAGATAAAATCACGGACCAATTCAATTCCAAAAAAGAAGTGCAGCCGGAGCGTTTTAAAGCGGAGATTTGTATGAGCAGTCAAGTTCTGAGTCATTCATTAACTCATCCTCCGATTGATGTCCCTGAAGAGAACATAAAACTGTGGCAGGATCTGGTTGATCTTATGGCTGAAACTTTAAAGGTTCCTGCTGGGCTCATTATGAGGATCAATAATGAAAATATAGAAGTGTTCAAGGCCAGCCGCAGCCAAGAAAATCCTTACCATCCAGGCGAAAAAGAGATTCTGCTAGAAAGCGGGCTTTACTGTGAAAGGGTGCTTAAAACTCGTGATCAATTAATTGTTCCTAACGCCCTTGAGGATGAAGAATGGAAAGACAATCCGGATGTAAAACTGGGAATGATCTTTTATGCAGGTTATCCGATCAAAGCTCCTGATGGGCAGTTATTCGGGACCATTTGTGTTCTTGATAAGAAAAAAACCGAGCCTTCCGGCACCTATAAAAAGATCATGATGAAGTTCCGGGACTTAATTGAAATGGACTTGATCATTCTGGCTCAGAACCGGGAGCTGGATCAGAAGAACACGGAACTTGAAAGGAAGGCAACTGAGTTCAAGGTGATCCAAGCCGAACTCAAGAAGAAGTCTAGCTTTCTGGACAAGGTCATTGATGATTCGGCTGTCAGCACCATGATCACAGATGAAAAAGGGACGGCCATACGCGCCAATCCAGCTTGTCTGGCATTCTTTGGCGCAGCAGAGGCCGACTTTATCGGCAAGTACAATTTGTTTCAGGATACTGCCATAAAGCGGGGAGGTTTTGTGCCTACCGTTGGAAGGGTGTTTAAAGCCGGCAAGCCTGCAAATATTATTATTGATTATGATTTCACGGCAGGGGGCCAGGTTCAGACCAAAGAGAACGTACACAAAACCATCAATTCCATCTTTACTCCTATCGTTGATGAACAAGATCGTGTGACGAATGTGGTCGTTCAGACTATTGATCTAACGGATCTAA
>CAZLBV010000112.1:0-4069 GCA_964557845.1 uncultured Eubacteriales bacterium
GCCCCGGTTGCAATTGAACGGATCTCCTGCCCACTTCCTGCCTGCCAGAGTTTGACCATTCCTCCTTCATCACCGGTAGCTACTGTATTCCCATCAGGACTGAATTCCGCGGTCAAAACCCGTTGGGGATGATCGCCCAGTTCCCGAACAACGCTTCCATTGGTAATGTCATATATCCGGGCAGCAGTCCCCCCAGAAACCACAACATGCTTATTATTCGGACGAAATGCGGCCCAAAACACATGCCCTGATTGATCTTTAAGGCTGCTTACCTGTCCTCCACTCGGAACCTCCCATACACGAGCCGTTCCATCGCCACTGGCAGAAACCAAATACTTACTATTGGCGCTAAAATCAACCCGGTAAACTCTGCTGGCATGCCCGCTGTAGGTTCTGACGACTTCAGCCTTAGGTTTGAATGGTTTGGGCTCAGGTTTATCTTTAGGTTCCTTTATTTCCTTTTTCTTGGCGGGTCTTTCTTTTTCTCCCATTTCTTTTGCAGCTTCTTCCCCTGAAAGAATTTTTGCCGTGGTCCAGATCGCCCAATCCTTTTCGGCAGACTTTCCTGCAGTTACAATCAGGAAAACCGTAACGGTTTGCCCGGCATATTTGGAAAGATCGCATTCCACCCGGTCGATCTTTTCATCATAACTCGCATCAAAAGAGCATATCTCTATTCCGAATAGGCTTTCAGGAATTCTGTCTCCGGAAATGGTAGGTTCAGCGCTTGGCCGGATGGTTCTAGCCCTCTGAACTGACTGGCCCGAGATTAAAATATTCATGGCAAACTTGGCTCCATCTGTTCCTTGGGCGCCGTCGAGAAAACCACCAGCTATGATCGCCATCGGTTTATCATTGGGAATAGTAATGTTCTCATATCTACCTGCGATCATTCCGTTCTCGACTCATTCAGGGTGGGTAAAGATAACTTTATCATGCTTTTTTCCATTTTCCAAAGTCGGTTCTATCAAATGCTTGACTGTACCTTCTTTCCCCAGATCCACACCGAACTGAAGAGAAACATTGCTGCCGTTAGTCCATTTAGCTTTATCTGCCATTTCCTTTAAATTTATTTCATCAGCAAAATTGATCAGGGAAAACATAAAAACAAAAGAAATCGCTAATAAAAAAATTTTCTTTAACATGATGATTCCTCCTTTTATATATAAAATAACAGCAAATATTTAATTCGTCAATATGCGGAGACTTCAATTTTTATTGATTTTATCATTCTACTTGCATATAGACCAATATAAATTTTAGTCTCCCAGGGGAAAACAACCATAATTCATAGATGAAATACAAAGCCTTTTTGGTTATAATTTTATTAAGGATACAGATGGAGTCCCCATGAAATGAAAATGAGGAAAGATCATATCATTCAAGTAGCTTTGCCATTGTTGATCTTAATGCTCTCTTTTTGCTCTCGATCAAAGATAGAAATTACTCCCCAACAACTGGCACAGTTTAACCTAAAAATAAAAGAAGCGGATGAACTCACTTTGCAGGGTTCTTATCTGGAATTGAAAGAGGCGCGTCAAATTTATGAAGAATTAATCGAATATCCTGCCTTTCAAGCCAACACCAGAACAAAACTTCTTAAGACTCTACTGCTCTTGGCGATGAGAGACCGGGAATTAGCAGTTCTGGATGAAGCGCATTTGGAGGCAGCTTCAAGCTTAATAAAAAATTTTCCAGCCCTGAAGAATTTTGAAAAATACAAAAATATGGCGGCATCAATACCAATCGCCCAAAATATAAGAACCTTTCCTTTACGAGATTTTATCAGTGGAAGTATAGATGAACAAACTATACATAGAAAAACCATAACAACACCAATCGATATGGAAAAACTAAAACAGGATTGGCTAAACACAAAAACGGATCTTCAGCAAAAGGCCTTGACCGATGTTTTTTTCGCCTATTTATTTATTTCATATTACGGATTTAGAGATTCTTCCTCTCTCGTTTATCGCAATGAAAAAACAGATCTTTCACCCTTTCAAGAAATGTATACAGAAATACCTCTGATCCAATACAAATTAGCCATGGTCCCTGAGATCGACCCAGATGCTTTTAAAATATTAAAAGAAAAAAATCAGGATTTTTATGAGGCCTATAATTTTCTCGGTCTTGATGCTTTGAGCAAAGGATTGCTTTTACCTGCTGAAAAAAACATTCTTAAGACATATCGCGTTATACCCGAATCTACTTCATGTATTATGTCACTCACAAAAATATATTTTGCTTTGGAAGAGTATGAAAAGTGCTTGGAATTCAATGAAAAAGCTTTATTGATCGCCCCTAAGTACCGGGATGCCCTCTTAGGAAAGGGAATAAGCCTTAGTTTTTTAGGAAGACACCAAGAAGCAATAGATGTTTTTAATTCCTTATTGGAACTCGGCTATTACTATATCGGTGAATCCTACTACTGGACAGCCTGGAACCAACATGTTTTAGGCAAGCTAGATGAAGCCTGGCAGAATGTCGAAACATCAAAGAACTATCTGATCGGGCATTATGAGGTTCATTCATTAGCCGGAGCCATTGCCTTTGATAAAGGATCTCTGGATGATGCAGAGACCAACTTTAAAGAAAGCCTGCGTTTGAATCCTCAGGATCATGATTCCTATTTTTATTTGGGAAAACTGTATGGAAAACGAGAAGACTGGAAAAATTCAGGTATTAATTTTGAAAAAGCCGCCGAAGGCTATTCGATAGAAGAACAGGTAATAAAAAACAAGATACTAGAGTTCGAAGAGTCTTCTCTCCCGGATGAAAGAAAAATAAAAATGATCAACAAAAAAAAGGCTCTTCTGGTAGAAACCCGGTTAACAAAAGCCACGGCTTTTTATAATGGTTGCGCCGGGTATTATAATGCTGAAATGTATTCCAAAGCTCAAGCGCTGGGTGAAGAAGCCGCCTCGCATCCTTCTTTTAAAGAGAAAGCGGGAGATTTGCTGGAAGCCATAAAAAATCTTAAAGATCATCATGACAAAGGAATTTTATTTTTGCACTAAATACCGCTTATAAAGGAATAAATTCATGTCATATTTGTATATAAAGTGAGAGTGAGAATGAACCAACAAAGTGAGGACAGCATGTTAATCTCAGATGCAAAAA
The DNA here is from genome assembly GCA_964557845.1 of uncultured Eubacteriales bacterium. Lineage (GTDB taxonomy): Bacteria > Acidobacteriota > Aminicenantia > Aminicenantales > Aminicenantaceae > CAZLBV01. The sequence continues at coordinate 3,124 of CAZLBV010000112.1, forward strand.
ACGGTGATTCCAGAGCTTATGAATCTCTGGTAAGAAAATACCAGAAAAATATTTATCTGCTCTGTCACCGAATGACAGGTACGCATCAATCCGCGGAAGACCTGTCTCAAGATACTTTTGTTAAGGCATTTTTCTCACTCCATACTTTTAAGGACGGCATGAATTTTTTCACTTGGATAAGGAAAATAGCCGTGAATTCCAGCTTGAATTACCTAAGGATCAGAAAGCGTGAGCAGCCCCTGGGAGACAAGGATCACACCATCACCTCAAACACCTATTCCGGTTCACAAGAATCACCTCATGAAAAATTAGAGAAAAATCGCGTAGAAAGAAAATTTTTAAAAACACTTCAATCACTTCCATTGGATCAAAAGACTATTTTTATCCTGAAAGTGTATGAAAATCTAAGCTATAAGGAGATAGCCAATCTTTTGAACATTCCCCTTGGAACAGTCATGTCGCGTCTGAACCGAGCAAGAAAAAAACTTCAATCCGCTCTTGCCGAATATCTTGAAGGGGGACTTTTATGAGACACTCAAAAGTCAAAAAACTGTTAGGAGCTTTTCTCGATGGAGAGCTCTCTGCTGCTGTGAAGGATCAGATCGAAAATCACTTAAAAACCTGCTCCGAGTGCAGAAAACATTTGGAAGACCTGCGGAAATTAGATAATTTCTACCGGGAAATACAAGATGAATCTCAACCAGATAGTTATTGGGCTTCATTTCCAGAAAAAATCACTTCAGCTATTAATGAAAAAATTCATACCACTCCACTTAAGGAGGGTAAAATGTTTCAAGATTCTTTTATCAAAGGTGATAAGCACATAGGTACAAAGGCTTTGGTTTTTCCTATTTCAATGTTACTGCATGCAGCAGCTATTGTGGCATTGGTGGTTTTGCCCCTCCTTCAGACACCTGAACTTCCTGAAGTTGAGGTATATAGTGCC
>CAZLBV010000113.1:0-6174 GCA_964557845.1 uncultured Eubacteriales bacterium
ATAGTAGGGAGCATGAACACTTAAGGCTACATAGCTTTTTTTGGCTTCTTCTCCTATCTCAGAAGCTGTGCTGTTTCCCATCTTAATGCCCTGAACGAATTCAACCTCGAGACAGTCCAATCCCAACTCTGATATGCAGCGGATCCCTGCCCGGGTAGATGTTCTTCCGGCAGATTGAGGTACACCTGCCGTACCAAAGAGAAGTCTATCAGCAGGAGTCATCATGAGCCTTTCTCTCTGGAATCAGGTATTCATTCATGAGGGAAAAAATATTATATTTTGCTCCCATTGAATAATCTTTTCCCAGTGGCTTGCCAGACCTTCTTCCTCTATGATCTTTTCAATTTCCTGGGGCTCAGCAGCGCTTGTCAGATATTCTTTAAAGGCTTTAAGATTGTCTTGGTCATTCAGATAGTAAAGACAGAGAATGGTGTAAACAGTTGTGCGCAGAAGAAGACTTCTTTTTATTCCTGATTGTTTTGCTGCATTGAGAATAATATCTAAGGAGTTGATTGATTCCTGAAATTTATCCTGAGAAAAGTTAAGCCGTGACAACAAAAGATGAGCATCTAGATCGTTTGGATTATTCTTTAACAAAGTTTCAATAGCTTTAGTTGCCTCGGCCGCGTTTCCTTCCCGACGGTAGAGCTCATAAAGCTCATAACAAAGAGAGATATTATCAGGGTTTTTATCAATCTCAGCTTTAAGCCGGGAGATCTCAGCATCAGAGGCGGACACTTCTTGGGATTCGGCTGCGGGATCTTTTTTGACATCTTCGATCTTCGCATCCTCTTGGGTTTTATCGATGGGTTTTACTGTCGGTTCTGATGATATCTGCGGCTGAGTGTTCGTAATGATTTCAGCCAGTTGGTTTTTTTGGACCTGGTCAAGCGGCAGAGATTCGATTGTAGAGGGGGTGAAAACATCAAACGAACCGCCGGCGATCTGTTTGGCCTTCTTTTCATCTCCTTTATAAAAAGTGCTGAGGATAAGATAGGCCCTTGATTCTAATAGTGCTGGTTCGGCTATTGATTGTTTGCTGGAGAGTTCGAAAATTTTCTCAAAGGTTTTCATGGCATCTTTGTATTTTCTTACTGTGAAGTAGGTCCTGCCCAGCAGCAGATACCCATCTATTTCATTGGGATTTTTTTTGGTCATATCCTTTAGAGTATTGATCGCTTCCTTTGTATCGCCTTTTTCCTGGTAGAGATCATAAAGATTGTAATAGAGAGCCGGAGTTCGAGGCGATTTTTTGATCGCTTCTTTTAAAGCTTTTATCGGGTCTATGGCTTTTTCAGGCTCAGCTTTTGTTCGGCCTTCTTCATCTTGTATGGCGGCTTTTGATTTTTCACTTTCATCAGAAGAGTAGGGGAGACTGGATTGTTCCCCTTTACTGAAGATTCGGGCCAGTTCGTTAAAATGCATGCGTACTTCATCATCCAGTTCAATGCTGGAAAAGCCTTGATCCCCGAGACTATTAATGGCAGTTATATAAAACTTCTCGCTGTTTACAGTATCTTTTAGATAATAATAACTCAAGCTCATATAGATATAGGCTTTAGTTTTGAGGGGATCGTCCTGAGGTAAACCGAAAGCCGCGATCTCTAATTCTTTGATAGCCTGAGAATAATCCGAGTTAAAAAAAGACTGCTCGCCTTTTTTAAATAGGTTGGAATAAAAGGGATCCACCCCCTGGGCATTAAGAGGTTTTACTGATGTAACTGCCCAGACCAGAAGCAATAGGACCGTAAATTTATGCAAGCTTTTTTTTCGCATTATCCCCACCATTTTTTTGTAGTATTCATATTTTTTCTCAACGAATATTATATCTATAACTAAATTCCTGTCAAAACATTTGAATAAACCAGAATATAAAAGTCAGAAGCAATGGCTTGCTAAATTCCGAATTTTCCTTCAAAATACAATCGACGCCCATGAAAAAGATCCAGGTTATGATCGTTGAAGATGAGGTGATCACTGCCAAGGACATAAAACGACTGCTGCTAAATGAAGGCTATTTAGTTCCCTTTATCGCTCTTTCCGGTGAGGATGCGCTTAAGTTGTTAGACAGATTAAAAACCCTCAATGATGCTATTTCAGAAGAGACGGAAATACACTCTGGGAATGGACGAACAGGGACAAAACAAAAAAGCAAAGTTAATAATTTTGCTGCTGCCGGTGCGTCTGCTGGCAGTGCTGCTGCTGACGCTGATGACGATGAGAAGGATCTAAGAACAGAGCATTTTAATAGAAACAAGCTCCTGGATATAAAAGGCCAACTCGAAAAAATTGCTTTAGTAGATCCTTCCACTCAACAGGACTTATGGGAAGAAGGTAATTTTAATCTCCCTGATCTGGTATTGATGGATATTGTATTGAAAGGGGAATTAAACGGGATCCAGACCGCAGATATTATCCGCAAAAAACACGATATTCCGGTCGTTTACCTGACCGCCTATTCTGATCAGAGAAACATGGAGAAGGCCAAGCAGACCGAGCCTTTCGGATATTTGATCAAGCCGCTGGAAGAAAAGACCCTGCACTCCACGATCCAGATGGCTCTGTATAAACATGCAGCCGAGATGAAAATAAGAAGCAGCGAGCTCCGCTTCCGGGCCCAGTTCAAGGGAACCCCCATCCCGGTCTATTCCTGGCGCCTTATTGGAGAAGATTTTGTGCTGGTCGATTTCAATGACGCTGCCCTGGAGATGACCAAAGGGATTATTGTTAATCTGCTGGGTAGAAAACTCAAAGATGTCTATCCGGATAATCCTGAGATCAGAGATGAAATTTGGCGCTGCTACCGCAGAAAAAAATCGGAGAAATGGCAGGGGGAGATCCACCTCCAGGCCACTGGAGAATTAAAATATTTTATTACCAGCTATATCTATGTTCCTCCGGATATTGTCATGGTGCATACCGAAGATATTACAGATAGGAAAAAGGCTGAAGAGGCGCTTAGAAAAAGCGAAGAGCGCTACCGTCAATTGATAGAAACCATGAATGAAGGGTTGATCTATGTGGATGAGGAAGAAAATATCACCTTTGTCAATGACAAAATGGCAGATATGTTAGGCATTGAAAAAACAGAGCTTATCGGAGAACCGGTTGAAAACATACTAGCTGAGGAAGGAAGGGTAGAGTTTAAGGAAAATTTTAGAAAGAGAAAAAGAGGGAAACAGATTCCTTTTGAAGTGGAACTATCAGGGGAGAAAAAGAAAAGGGTCTATGCCCGGTTTTCCCCCAGATCTGTTTTTGATGATAAGAGAAGATTTAAGGGCAGCGTTATGGTAGTCTCTGACCTGACCGAACGCATACTCACCGAGGAAAAACTGCGGAGATCCCAGGAGGAGCTGCATAACCTTTCGGTTCACCTCCAGCATATTCGAGAAGAAGAGAGTAGGGGAATCGCCCGGCAGATCCATGATGATCTGGGACAGGCCTTAACCGCTCTAAAAATGGACCTGGCCATGATCTCCCAAAAACGCCCTGTTATCGAGGATGAATACCAGCAGTTTCTTCAGAAAAAAGAGTCCATGCTCGATCTCATCAATACCACCATGAAATCTGTCCAGAGCATAACCTCAGAGCTCAGGCCTGGTCTTTTAGATGACTTGGGCCTTATCCCGGCCATGGAATGGCAGACCCAGGAGTATGAGAATAGATCCGGCATAAAATTTTATCTCAATCTAAACTGTGAAGATGATGAGATAACTCCGGAGCTCTCGACCGCTCTCTACCGGATCTACCAGGAAGCCTGTACCAATATCTTAAGGCATGCTAAGGCATCGCGTGTCCGGGTATCGATGGAAAGCAAGGGAAAAACCCGGCGCCGCTTGGAAATGGTGATAAAGGATAACGGGATCGGAATCAGTAAAAAAGCGGTAGGGAGTAGCTGTTCCTTTGGATTGATGGGTATGAGAGAGCGGCTGCGGCCTTTTAGTGGAACTATCCAGATCGAAGGCAGGTCTCAGCGGGGAACTGCCGTGACCGTGAGTGTCCCATTAAAATAGTTTTTCCTCGCTGGGGAAAAATCACGTCTTTCTGAGGGATTTATACATGTCCTTTTCCGTCTTTTTGCTTCGGATACAAAAAAAATTGGGGAACTTTTATATTTATAAAAATTGACCGGAATTATATCCTGTGCTATAAATATAACAATCAAAATTTAATATAATTAACGGAGTCAAGGAAGTGGATATTGAACTTGAAAACGAAAGCCGCGAGATAGACCTTTTAGAATACTGGCGGGTCATAGTCAAGCGAAAGTGGATAGCGATTACTTTTTTTTGCGTGGTCGTGCTCTTCATGGGAATAGACGCCTTCACAAAGATCCCCATGTACCGCGCTTCAGCCTCTATTCTGGTCAAAGAAAATCCTCTGGACAGTCTGAGCCTCAATGAACTGCTGTATGACCGTTATCAATCATATGATTACATGGATAAGAATTTAAATACCCAGCTTTATCTCCTGCGAAGCAAAGCCATGGCAGAAAGAGTTGCGGTCAGGATGAATCTGAGTGCCCGTCCGGAATGGAAAAATCCCATAAAACAAAAAACGTCCCCAATCAATTTTGTTAAACAAGTGCTTTCATTCCGATGGATAAGCAGTCTGATCCCCAAGAAAAAAAGCAATCCCGCTGCTTCCAATACCAATCCTGGCAGCGAGTCCAGAACTCAGCGGCAAGGCGATCCCAATATCAGGATGGCCGGTGTGGTATTGGGAGGATTGAGTGCCACCCCACTGGAAAACACCAAAGTGGTCATGTTGAGCTATTCATCTCCTTATCCGGTACTGGCAGCGGATATCGTTAATAATGTGGCTCAGGAGTTCATCGATTTTTCGACCGATATGCGGTTTGAAGCCACCCAGCAGACCTCGGATTTTCTAACCGAACAGATCAATCAGTTAAGAGAAGAATTAGCCGAAAAAGAACAAGAACTGCAAAAGTACGGTAAGGAAAAAGAGATCATCCTGCTTAACAATCGGGAGAACACGATCGTCTCTGCTTTTTCAGAATTTGATTCAGCCTACTCCCAGGCACAGATCGACCGGATCAACAAAGAAGCCTATTACCGGGAGCTGCGGGGGTTGAATGTAGATTCCTTACCCCAGTTCATCAATAATCCCCTTATTCAGGGGCTTAAGACCAGTTATAGCAATCTCAAGAATGATTATGACGTTAAGAGCAAGATCTATAAACCGGATTACCCGGAAATGATACAGATAAGAACCCGGTTGGAGAGTATGCGGGAAGAATTGAAAAGCGAGATAAACAAAGCAGTAGATTCGGCTGAATCCGAGTACCAGTCTGCCCTTAAAAGAGAATCCTCTTTAAAGAGGTCACTGGATGAACAGAAAGCGAATGTATTGAATATGAGTTCCAATGCCATTCTCTACAATAGCCTTAAGATCGAAGTGGACAACAAACGGATGCTTTTAAATACTTTGACCGCCAAACAGAATGAGACCATGGTGTCTGCCCGTCTCAGCGGTTTAAAATCCAGCAATATTCAAATAATCGATAAAGCTGAAGTTCCTGGGGGGCCGTTCTCTCCCAATACGCAGAGAAGTTTAATGATGGCCATTCTTTTTGGGCTTTTCGGCGGAGTCGGGCTGTGTTTTCTCCTGGAATATTTAGATAATACCATTAAAAGCCAGGATGAAGTAGAAAAAATATCCGGGTTGACCTCACTTGGAGCAGTTGCCTATGTGCCGCCTGAAGGCCTGCAGAAAAAAGGAAAATACGGCTATTATTCAAAATATGGTTATTCAGAACAGGATGAAACCCAGGAAAAGGAAAAGACCAGGTTGGTTAAACAGATAGAACTGGCCAACTATTACTCACCCCGCTCGGTCATATCAGAGGAATACAGGACTATAAGAACCTCGATCATGCTCTCCCATGCCGATGCCCCCCCTAAAACCATAGCCATTACCAGTGCGCTTCCCCGGGAAGGAAAAACATCTACCTGTGTGAATATGGCAGCGACTTTTTCTCAGGTGGATGAGAAGGTCTTGATACTCGATATGGACATGCAGAAACCGCGGATTCATCAGATCTTCAGGCTTCGCAATATAAAAGGAGTGAGCAATTATCTGGCCGGTAAAGTCACACTGAATGAAGTCATCCAGAAAACCGGACTAAAAAATGTCTGGGCCATGACCAGCGGG
>CAZLBV010000114.1:0-4916 GCA_964557845.1 uncultured Eubacteriales bacterium
GTTGATTTTTCTTTATATTTCTTTTTTAAAAGCTGCTATAGAGCTGTCTAAAATCTCTTTCCACCTCCCATATATATCTTCATAGACCTCTTGATTCATTTGATCCGGTTTGATCCTTTTTTTTAATTTAAGCTGAGCAAAGGCTTCGGGAAAAGACCTAAAAAGAGCTGCCCCAACTGCCGCTCCGCGAGCAGCTCCCAGGGCACCATCTGTTTCAAAAAGTTCTATCTCCGAGCCGGTCACATCGGCCAGAGCCGCATTAAACACCGGACTTAAAAACATATTAGCTGTTCCGGCTCGAATAACCTCGGTCCTCACTCCCATTTCCTGCATGATATCCATTCCATAACGGAAAGCAAAGGCGATCCCCTCTTGAGCTGCTCGATAGATATGCGACTTATTATGACGATTGAAATCAAGGCCGTCTATCCTGCAGCCTAAATTTCTGTTTTCCAGCATCCGCTCAGCTCCATTTCCGAAAGGAAAGATCATTAATCCTTCGGAACCAATCTTAACCTCGGCTGCGGTTTTATCCATTTCACGGTAGGACAAGGCTTCACCGGCCATATATCTTTTCAGCCAGGAATAAAGAATTCCCACGCCATTGATACAAAGTAAAACACCTAATCTGGGTTGATCTGTGGTGTGATTGACATGGGCAAAGAGATTAACACGAGACTTCTGATCAAACCTCAGGCTGTCGCTTACTCCGAAAACAACTCCTGAAGTACCGGCATTGGCAGCCGCATCTCCCGGATCTAACACATTCAAAGAAAAAGCATTATTGGGTTGATCCCCGGCTCGATAGCAGACCGGAATTCCGGCAGGAAGGGATAATTCCTGGGCTATTTCCGGAGTGAGGTGTCCCTGCACACTAAAAGTAGGAACGACTGCAGGAATAAGCTCCTGATCGATCCCATAAAAATCGAGCAGTTCAGCGGCCAGGGCATTTTTTTTAAAATTCCAGAGTATTCCTTCAGATAATCCGGAAAGAGTAGTATTGATCATTCCTGTCAATCTCATGGCAATATAATCGCCGGGAAGCAGGAGTTTAAAAACCTTTTTATATATCTGAGGCTCATTTTCTTTAACCCAGAAGAGTTTAGAGGCAGTAAAATTCCCAGGAGAGTTCAAATAATTTTCTAAACATCTTTTTTCCCCGATGCCCTCAAACGCCCGGTTTCCGATCTCCACAGCTCTGCTATCACACCAGATAATCGCCGGCCTGAGAACAGCCGAAGAGCTGTCCACCAGCACCAGTCCATGCATTTGATAGGTGATCCCGACACATTTTATCCGGGAGATATCTAAAGAGGATCGGGAGATCAATTCCCTCGTCACATGTTTTAAAGCAGTCCACCAGACCTCCGGATCCTGCTCAGCCCATCCAGGCTGTTTGGCTATGATAGGCATTTCATTTTTTGGCTGGAATTCTTGGGCCGCAGCTGTCCCTTTTTCCAGATCCAGGACCGCAGCTTTTATGAAGGAACTGCCGATATCATATCCAAGGCTGTACATGATCTTTATTTCCTTGCTTCTAGATCTTCTTCGATGAATTTCTGGTCTAATTCTTCGGAATCTCCATAGATATCTCTTAACTGCTGTAATTCCTGCTTAAGATCCCGAGTTATATCCTGGTAAGCAGGGTCGCCATAGACATTGTTCATCTCAAACGGATCCTTTTCCAGATCATAAAGCTCCCAGGCATCGATGTCATAGTAAAAATGGATCAATTTATATCGTTTGGTCCTTATTCCATAATGCCGCTTGGCCATATGGACCGCCGGATACTCATAATAATGATAGTAAAATGATTCCCGCCAGTCTGTCATGGCTTTTCCCTTTAGGAGATTTTTAAAAGAACGGCCCTGTATCTCCGTTGGAATGTCAATCCCTGCCAGATCAAGAAATGTGGGTGCAAAATCAAGATTGGATACCATATCGTGACTGACTGCGGCAGGAGTCACAAAACCGGGATAACTGGCCAGCAAAGGCATCCGCAAAGATTCCTCATACATAAATCTCTTATCGAACCAACCGTGATCTCCCAAGAAAAATCCTTGATCCGAAGTGTAAACCACCAGAGTATTCGAATCAAGCCCTGATACTTCCAGATAATCCAGGATCTTTCCTACACTCTCATCAACCGCATCAATACAACCCAGATAATCCTGCATATAACGGCGGTATTTCCAGCGGACCAGCTCATCCCCTTCAGGTTTTTGTTTTTCAAAAGCTTCCTTTCTGGGACCATAAACAGCCATCCATACTTTTTTCTGTTCTTCGGTCATCCGCTCCGGAGCCTCACCCATTTTGAGGTCATAATCCGGCTGCATATGCTCCCTGAGTGTCATCTCCTGTTCTGATGCTGCTTGCGACCGGGTCGAATAGTCATCGAAAAGGGTCGCAGGTTCCGGGAACTCTATATCATCATATTTAGTGAGATGACGCAGGGCCGGCTGCCAGTTCCGGTGGGGAGCTTTATGATGAAGCATCATAAGGAAAGGTTTGTTTTTGTCTCGCTTGGTTTTTAAATAATCGAGCGCAGCACTGGTTAAAATATCCGTAACATATCCATCTATTCTCTTTTCCACTCCCATTTCAATGAGGTCAGGATTGTAATAATGCCCTTGACCGGGGAGGATGTTCCAATAATCAAATCCGGTGGGATCGCTTTTTAAATGCCATTTCCCAATAAAGACGGTTTGATACCCTGATTCCTGAAGCAGCTTGGGAAAAGTAACCTGTGAGCCATCAAAAGCCTGCCTGTTATCACGAACGCCATTGATATGACTATGTTTTCCCGTCAAAATGACCGCCCGGCTGGGGGCACAAATACCATTGGTGCAGAAGCAGTTGTCAAAACGGACGCCTTTTTTTGCAATTCTATCTATATTCGGTGTCTGATTGATCTTACTTCCATAGCAACCGATCGCATGGGAAGCATGATCATCGGACATGATAAACAGGATATTCGGTTTTTCCGGAGCAGCACTAGTTTTTGTACACCCGGAAATGGCCAGGGAAGCGACTCCCATGCCCAGGGTTTGCATGAACCTCCTTCTTTCCATGATCTTTCTCCTAAAATTTTATATAGATAAATTAATGTTTATTATCCTGTTCGCTTGGACATCCCTTAAAGAAGAAGATTAAAAAGCATATTTTTCTTAAACAATACATCTTGATAAGGAAATGAGTAAACTGTCCCCAGTTTTTACAGGATGTTATTTTGAACGTACTTATTTGACCATACTGAGTGTCATCTTCATTTCCTGCTGCATGGGAATAGACATATTGGCTGAGGTGATCTCAATGTTCCCATCAAGATAAAACTCAGATATTATCTTAACCAGGATTCCTTCTTTATAAGCAAAATACCAGGTATCGGTTCCTTCCCCCTTACCCTCCATAACCAGGCTCATTCCCTGGGCTTCACCTTCGCCTTCCATGGTACCGGTCACGTCGGCTTTGATCCGGACACATTCATATCCATCTACAACTTCAAATCCCTCTAAAGTGTTTTTACTTTCCAGATTTATCTCGATCTGGTTGTTTCCTTCATCGATATCGAGCGTGCCGCTGGTGTTCCAGGTCTCCCCTATCTTAACCGGTTTCCCGGCAAAATCAGGAAAAAACATCTGAAAATCCGCTGACATCGAACGCTCTGAACCTTCGATTTCATACTGAAGCGCCTCGGCTCCTGACACATCGATCTCTTCTCCAATACTGTTAATAGTCATATCAAAACTTTCACCTTCAACTTCACTCATATCAGGATTCATAGATCCCTGCGGACCAACCATACTGAAATCAGCTGAATCTATAGTGACTCCCAGCAGTAAATTCTCACCCTGAATTCCTTTAGATGTCATCGTAAGCGTCATTGTTCTTTGGGTATCCACATCTATGGACTGTCCCATGACTTCCATATACTGATTGGTCTCTGTTTCGTTTTTGTACTGTAAGCTTTGTTCCGGTCCCATCCGGTACTTGAGGATCAAACCTGATTCGGGATCCCCCCAGGGCATTTTTTTGGCGGCACAGCCTGCGATCATTCCTACGGCCACAATACCTACCAGTACAGCAGTCCATCTCCCAGGATTTTTCCAAACATCTTTCAATCCTTTTTTGATCATTCTTTTCCTCCTCATAGATTTTCAAACATAGTATACTTAATGATCAGATTTTTCTCTATTTATACTTTAAATTCTCTCAAATAATTCAAAAAATGCTTTTTTATATAATTTCAGGAGAAATAAGGTGATTTTCATTGAATAGGCATGGGGCATTTATTAGAATTAAAGAAAAGGAGAGCAGCATGAAAGCAAAAACCAGAATAATAAGAAATATAAACATTTTATTGGGCTTTTTTTTAATGACTATTCTTTCACTTGGTTTCTTGATCCAGGCAAAACCAATTCCTTCAAAAGTAGATCCGGGTCTTTTCAAGAGTTTTATCTACAGAAACCTGGGGCCGTTCAGAGCCGGCGCCTGGATTGGGGATATTGCGGTCCCTGAGAATCCCGGGCCTGAACACCGCTATACTTTTTATGCCGCAGCCAGAAATGGTGGGGTATGGAAAACCATAAACAACGGCACAACTTTTGAGCCAATCTTCGATGATTACGGCGTCAATGCCATCGGAGCCATCGAGGTGGCCCCCTCAGATTTCAATATTCTCTGGGTTGGAACCGGCGAGGACTCTTATGCCCGTTCCAGCTATGCCGGAAACGGTATCTATAAATCAACCGATGCCGGGAAAAGCTTCATTCACATGGGGCTAAGTGATACTCACCATATCGGAAGGATCGTTATCCATCCTGAAGATCCGGATATTGTGTATGTAGCCTCCATGGGACATCTTTTTTCCGACAACGAGGAGCGCGGTGTTTTTAAAACCACAGATGGCGGGAAAA
>CAZLBV010000115.1:0-3917 GCA_964557845.1 uncultured Eubacteriales bacterium
CACCGCCGCCGCCACCGCCGCCACCGGCTAAAAAACGCTCCCGCAGCACCCGCAGCACCAGGATCAAACCCGTCCAGGCCAAGACCACCATCAAACCTGGTCAATTAGTCGCCCCAGTGGAGATCCCTGATGAGATCGCCGAAGAAGAACTCACCGATATCGGTATCGAAGGCGGAGTAGAAGGCGGAGTAGAAGGCGGTGTGGTCGGAGGAGTCCTCGGCGGAGTCGTGGGCGGTGTTTTAGGCGGAGTCGTGGGCGAAGTAGAAGCACCTGTCAGAGCCGTGGGAGAAATTAAACCTCCCAAACTGCTCAAAGAAGTCGCTCCCATTTATCCGGAGATCGCCCGGCAGGCCCGCGTGGAAGGCGTGGTTATTATTGAAGCACAAACCGATATTTACGGCAGAGTCCAGAGTGTCAAAGTTCTTCGTTCTATCCCGCTGCTCGACCAGGCTGCGATAGACGCTGTTAGACAGTGGGTCTATGAGCCGATGGTCATCAACGGCCGCCCTAGAGGCGTTATTTTTACTGTTACTGTTACATTTAAACTTAAATAAAGTAAAGCTTATGTGGCTTTCGAGAATTAAAAGGAGGTTCTAAAATGGAATTTGGTCTGATACCAATGTTTCAAGCCATGGGAGTCGTGGCTAAAACCGTCGCTATTATCCTGATTTTTCTCTCTATCTTATCCATTTATTTCTTCATTGAAAGACAGCTGGTTTTCTACAAAACAAAGAGCAAATCAAAAAAGGTTGCTCCCAGTCTTGCAAATCTTCTTAAAAATGGAAAGATCCAAGACGCTTTAACTCTTTCAAACAAAAAAGAGAACAAAGGGAGTCATATCGCTCGTGTTACTTCTGCCGCGATCAAAGAGTATTTAGAAGGAAAAGAAGGCGGACTCAGTGTTGACCAGCAGATCGAATCAGCACAAAGAGGCAGTGATAGAGCTGCGGTTATCTTTACTCAGGAGCTCAAGAAAGGCTTAAGTACTCTCGCTACTATCGCCACCTCTTCACCCTTTATCGGTCTTTTTGGTACAATTTTCGGTATCATCAATGCTTTCAGAGGAATGGCTCTTACTGGCAGCGGCGGAATCGGTGCAGTTGCCAGCGGTATTGCAGAAGCATTGATTACCACAGCTTTCGGAATCGGTGTCGCGATCATTGCCCTCTGGGTGTATAATTTCTTAAATGCAAGAATTGAAATCATCCAGGCTGAAATGTCCAACACTACTTCCGAAGTAGTCGACTTTTTCGTCAGAAAAGAAGCATAATATTTACACTATTTTAAGGTTTCATCCTAAATAGAAAAAGAGGTAAAAATGGGATTCAAAGTCAGAGGCAAAGAGGAAGCTGCAATAGCTGAACCTAATGTTGTTCCTCTTTGTGACGTACTTCTTGTTCTTCTTATCATCTTTATGGTGGTAACTCCTCTTGTCCAAAAAGGAATCGATGTCACCTTACCTACTGCTCTAAACACCAAGGATATGCCTGATAATCCTGAAGTTATTCTCTATATTCGAAAAGATGGCAGAATGTTCGTAAATCAAGAAGAAGTGACAGAAGAAAATTTTGTTACAGTCCTTGAAGAGCAGATAATGTCTGCAAGCGACCGAAAGCTATATTTGAAAGCAGATTCAGATCTACCCTATGGCAGTATTGTAGAGATCATCGATAACATGAAGAATTCCGGCATCGAAATTGTAGGGATTATCACTGAGAAGAGAAAAGAGAGAGTGGATTAAGAAGATTACTCCATTGGTTTATTTAATATGATCAATGTGCCTATTACCAGGGAGTAAGGTGAGCATACTTTCTATCTCCGCCTTACTCCTTGGTTCCTTCTTCAAATAACTTCTCCAAATATCAATATCCTCCATACAAAAATAATAAGGAATTTTCTCACTTCCCTTTATTAATTGAGTGGTGATCTGTTTATATAAATTCCGTCTTAAGGGTTTAAAATATCTTAATTTTCCATCTTTTCCCGGGATCATTTCTGAATAAATAATTTTAGACCTGGGAAATCTTTTTTTTATGATCTCTTTAAGTTCAGAAGGAAACCTTAAACTTCCAATACTGATCCAGGCTACCCTATCCGGATCAATACAAGCGAACAGGTCATCGATCACATCTTCATAGCCTGTCTCCCACCCGGGATATTCGATCACCGGATCAAAATGAAAAGCAGTACGATAACCTTTAGCCATCACATTAGCAGCTGCCTCTAACCTATCGGATATACTGGGGGCATCTTTTTCTTCCTTTGAAGCTATTTCTCTTGCATTTAAGCTCCAGGCAATAATAATATTCTCCTCAGGTTCTATTTGAAGAATATTTTCAATATTGGTGGTTTTTGTTTTCAGTTCGAACAGGGAATTTTTATGACCTTTAAAATATTCGATAAGTTCGACAGAATTTTCTGTGATATGGTCCAGAGCCAATGAATCTCCCAGTTCTCCTGTGCCAATGCGGATCCTATGACCTTTTTTATGGGCTAAAAATTCATCCAGTTGAGCCCACAGGTCTTGTTTATTAGCATGCAGGGTTATAAAAGGATTAGTTAGGTACATCTGAAGGATACAGTAAGAGCAGTCTAAAGGACAATTCAGATCAAGGTTGATCACATAATAGTTGCAACCAAGATAATAGTGCGTACAGGGACAGGGTTTTACAAAGTCTCCTTTCTGTTTTGTAACCAGCAAATACTTTTTTCCTTCTCCTATGGGGTCCCGGAGACAGCTGATCTCTTCGATAAGCTCACGTGGGTCATTGATCAACTCATGGGGAACACCAGGCGTATTTTCTATAACTCTTGAGGTAAAGTTAAGGTTTTGACAGGACCTTTCGATGTAAACTTTTTTTGGTCTAAATTTATTCGTCTTCATTAGAGATCAGTTTGAATAATTCAGTTAATTCCTTTTTTTCGGCTAATTCTGTAAGCGCTTTTAATTTTAAATTATACTCCTTAACATCATTTACAGAAAAACTGAACGTCATTTCCTCCCCTTCAAAATAATCCGAAGCTTTAATATCAATCCTCTTATTTTTCAAACCGGTCTTGTCCGACAGCGAAGCAAATCGATTTAAACGGTTTGACAGTGAAGGAAACCGTAATTCCTTAAGGTATAGCGACAGCTTTTCCGCTCTCTGTCTAACTGAGAGATGCTCCCTATCCATTATGGCTTGAAATTCCTTTGAATTTATTAAACTGTCAGAGGAAATATTCTCCCTTAAAGTTATCTCCACCAGATTACCTAATAATTCCCTTTGTCTGTTTTTGCTCAAGGAAAGCAGCATGGACAATATATATCTTCTGGATAAAGGCGCTAACTCAATAAAAACAGCCAAGGTTTTAAGATCCATCCGGTTATAAGCTATTTCCCTTTTTATATCATTATCTATACCCGAAACAGCATGAAAAAGATCGAAATATTCCTTGGTCGGAGGGATGTCAAGCAAAGGCATTAATTCTCTTATAACGGTGATTTCTTTTACATTGAAACTGCGCCATTTAGAAAGAATTTCAGCCTTTTCTAAGGAGTTGAATTTTCTAAACGCGGCATTCTCAAAGACAGCCGTATTGAAGACCTTAAGATCATTCTCTTCATTTAAAATTACAACCGGGACCTCAGAAAAAGATAACTTTTCACAGGCTAACAAACGCTTCCAACCGCATACGATGATTTTTTTTCCCTCTCTCTCAGCTAAAACAAGAGGATAGACCAGGCCTATCTTCTTTATGGACGATATTATGGGACTTAAATCCGGGAAGTAGCAAAACCTAAAACGGTCATCTGCCTTATTGATATCTGTAATCGGAAGCTTATGTTTATACATAGCGCTTTTATTGTAATTCACTTCTGTTATCTTGTCACTCCAGTTAGACTAACGTATTATAATAAACAGGAGACAATAATG
>CAZLBV010000116.1:0-9483 GCA_964557845.1 uncultured Eubacteriales bacterium
GTTAGTTGCCTTTTCACCATAATCTTTCAGTCGGTCCGAGCCTCGATCGCTGACCCCGTTGATTCTCTTCATTATGAATAAATTTTAATGTTTTGATTAATTTTTGCTTGACATATACTATGATTTTTATTTAAATGCAATTCTCATGAAGATACAAAGCAGGTTTTTTATAAGGTATTGCAAAGTCAAATCACGCCTGCATTGTAACTAAAACCCTTCCTTTTTATCCCTGAGGGGATCCGTCTGTTTAAACCGGGAAGGTAAATTTTTCCGGTCAAATCCAATCAATCCAATCCATCAGGAGGAAGAAACATTAACAATCAATGAGGAGATTTATGCCATTTCACAGAATTAAACAAAGGAAAATCTAATGAAAAAATTAAAACTGATCATTCCCAAAGGAAAAATATTCGATAACACCATCGATCTTTTAAAGCAGTCCGGTATTTATATCGACTTCAACAGCCGGCATTATATTCCTCATGTGAACATTCCCGAGATCGAAGCCAAGATCATGAAACCGCAGAACATCGCTCAAGTCATAGAGATAGGATCTCATGATATCGGTTTTACCGGATATGACTGGATCGCAGAGTCGGGTGCCAAGGTTGAACAAATACTCGATCTAAATCTGGATCCGGTCAAAATAGTGTCTGCTGTTCCAGAAGGATTTAAAGACCCGACCAAAAAAAAGCGGGAAATAATCGTTGCCTCAGAATACCGCAATCTTTCCACCCAATATCTTCGCTCAAAAAAATATGATTTTCTTCTGATCCAGACTTCCGGAGCCACCGAAGCCTTCCCCCCTCAAGACGCAGACATGATCATCGACAATATCAGTACAGGACGCACTCTAAAAGAACACGGGCTTATAATCAAGGATGAGATTATGGTTTCCTCAACCCGGTTCATTGCCAACAAAAAAGCACTCCAGAACAAATGGAAAAGGGAAAAGATCGAAGAACTCACAATGCTGTTTACAGCTGTTCTCAATGCAAAAGAACGGGTCATGCTGGAAATGAATGTTCCTCCGGAGAAATTAGAATCCCTGGTCAAAATCATACCTTGTATGCGTGCACCTACTGTTTCATCTCTATATGCCGGACAGGGCTATGCCGTAAAAGTAGCCGTTAAAAAACTTGAGACCCTGAATTTGATCCCGTTGCTAAAAAAAATGGGCGCCACAGATATACTCGAATACGAACTAAAAAAGGTGATAACATGAATTATATAAAAAAATCCGTGCGGGCTCTCCCAGATTATTTAGTGCCTCAAGACAATACCCTGATCAAGTTAAATCAAAATGAATCTCCCTTTGATCTTCCCCTTGATATCAAACAAGAAATCTTCCAAAAGATCTCTCGACTAAACTGGAACCGTTACCCACCCATTTCACCGGATGCTTTGATCAAAAAGCTGGCAGAACACACCGGACATAATCCCAAAGGAATATTAACGGGAAATGGTTCCAATGAACTCATACAGGGCCTTATTTATGCTAACTGTGATTCAAAAAAACCGCTAGTTATTTCCCAACCAGCTTTCTCTATCTATAAAAGGGTTGCATCCATAATGAACATCAAGTCCATTGAAGTTCCGTTAACCAAGGAATTTAAATTCAATCCCGATAAAATCTGCCGGGCCGCCGGAAAAGCTGCTTTGATCCTGCTGGATAATCCTAACAATCCCTCAGGTTCTACGCTTTCTTTAGAGGAAATCGATTATCTTGCCCGGAATTTTTCTGGATTACTGGCGATTGATGAAGCCTATTATGACTTTTGCTGCACGAGTGCTCAACCTCTTCTTTCCAAATACCAGAACCTTATCATCCTCAGGACCTTTTCAAAGTCGGCAGGAGCTGCCGGTCTCCGCCTTGGTTATATCTTGGGAAACGAAACCGTGATCGCTCACCTAAAAAAAGCACCTCTCCCCTTTTCCCTCGGCATCTTTCAACAAACTGCCGGCGAGATCCTCCTTTCCCACTGGAGAATTCTTCAAGACAATATCGACAAGATAGTTCAGGAAAGAGAACGCATATACCGCGCACTGTCCAGGCTCAACGGATTAATCTCCTTTTCCTCCCAAGCAAACTTCATCTGCTTTACACCAATAAGTGAAAACGCAGAAGAGATATTTCAAAAACTTCTGCAAAAAAACATACTTATCCGCCACTTCAGCGATCCAAAACTGAAGCAATTTTTACGTATGACCATTGGAACCAAGCAAGAAAACGATCTTTTTATAACTGCACTGAAAACCATTCTAAGGAAAAAACATGAAAGCCTTTCTTTTTGATATGGACGGTGTGCTGATCGATGTTTCCCAATCCTACCGGAAGACTATTCAAAAAGTGATCGAGTTTTTTCTTAATATAAAGATGAAAAACAACCAGATCCAGGAATATAAAAATCGTGGAGGATTTAATAATGACTGGGATCTTACCTATAAGATCCTTATCGATAATGGATTTTCACAAAATATAAATTCTGTGATCGAAATTTTCCAAAAGTATTATTTGGGAAATTCTTACAACGGATTAATAAAAAATGAAAGATGGCTGTTAAATAGAGACATTTTGAGAGAAATCAACTCTTCAATTCATATGGGCATCATCACAGGGCGCCCAAAAAAAGAAGCGCTCTATTCCCTTAACCGTTTTCAGATGGAACAATTTTTCTCGGCTCTGATCACCATGGACGATCTTCCTAAGGAAAAAAGCAAACCCGACCCTATGGGCATAAAAAAAGTATTGCTCCAGCTTCAAATTCAAGCTGCACAGGCCTTCTATTTCGGAGACAGCATAGATGATATCTCCGCTGCATTGAACGCAGGCGTTATTCCCATAGGCATTATTCCGCCAGGTGTGGAAAGGAGAGAACACAAGCATCTGCTTAAAAGCCATGGAGCTCAATTGGTTTTAAATAACATCAATGAAATAAAGGAGTTAGTTAAATGAAACGTTCTGCCGAATTAGAAAGGAATACCAAAGAAACCAGGATCAGAGCAAAGATTGATTTAGATGGGAGAGGACATTATAACATCAAGTCTCCCCTGGGGTTTTTCAATCACATGCTGGAATCTTTCAGCCGACACGGAAATTTCGACCTGGATTTTTACGCAGAAGGCGATCTTCATGTCGACCAGCACCATCTCATTGAAGACAGTGGTTCGGTACTGGGACGGATCATTCATACAGCTCTAGGAAATAGAAAAGGGATCAACCGGACTGGATTTTTCGTATTCCCCATGGACGACGCGCTGGCAGTCGTCGCTGTAGATCTAGGCGGACGGCCCTATCTGCAGTATTCAGTTGAGTTCAAACGAAGGTTTTTAGGTGACCTTGACACAGATCTTCTCGAGGATTTCTTCTGTGGATTTTCCGTTCATCTTCAGGCAAATTTAGCTGTTCGTATGCCTTATGGCCGCAGTGACCACCACAAGATGGAAGCTATATTCAAGGCGTTAGGAAAAGCTATGCATATGGCCGTTTCCTTAAATCCGTTGGAAAAGAGCATCCCCAGCACTAAAGGAATCATCAACAATGATTGGAATAATTGATTTTGGAGGTGGAAACATCCATTCCGTAAAAAAAGCTTTTGATTATTTGGGTATTGAATCCAAGGTTATTTCTTCCCTCTCCGATTTTAAGCGGATCGACCGGCTGGTCTTTCCAGGAGTTGGTTCTTATGGACATACGATCCAGACATTGTCATCTCTTAAAATGCTTCATCCGATCAGGAATTGGATCGAAGAAGACCGCCCTTTTTTGGGTATCTGCCTTGGCTTCCAGCTTTTAATGCAAACCAGCGAGGAATCACCGGGATATAAGGGCCTTGGATTTTTCAAAGGAAAATGTCTCCGGTTCACCCAAAAAAAAGTCCCACAGATAGGCTGGAATAATATCACTTTTAAAAACGGACATCCTATGTTCTCTGATATTCAATCCGGGTCTTACTTCTATTTTGTCCATAGTTTTTTTATTCTACCGGATGAAGCTGAGATAGTTTTGGCGCAAACAGACTACGGCATCAAATATATATCGAGCGCAGGAAGGGGAAATATTATCGGGGTTCAATTCCATCCCGAAAAAAGCGGGCCATTGGGGCTGAAGCTTTTAAAAAACTGGGTGACAAAATGTTGACGATAAGAATCATTCCTTGCCTGGATGTGTTGGACGACCGGGTGGTCAAAGGCACAAAATTTAAAAAACTCAGAGATGCAGGAGACCCGGTCAAGCTTGCTCAAGAATACAGCGAACAAGGTGCGGATGAGATCATCTTTCTGGATATCGGAGCTACTTACCGCAGCCGCAAGATCATGCTGGATGTAGTGGAAAAAGTCTCGAGATGCGTATTTGTACCGCTTACAGTAGGCGGTGGTATCCAGAATTTATCAGATATCAGGGACAGCTTAAATGCCGGAGCAGACAAGGTTGCAGTCTGTTCGGCTGCACTTAAAAATCCGGAGATTCTCTCCTTAGGTGCAGAATCATTTGGATCTCAATGCATAGTCCTGTCCATAGACGCCAAAAAACAGGGAAAGACCTGGCATGCTTATTCTCATGGGGGACGATTGCATACACATACAGATGTCCTCGAATGGTCCCTAAAAGCACAAACATTAGGGGCCGGAGAGATCCTCTTAAATTCCATCGATATGGATGGAACCAAAGCCGGTTATGACCTTGAACTCACCAAAAAGATTTCTGAAAAAGTCTCAATCCCAGTGATCGCTTCCGGAGGAGCCGGCTCATTGGCCCAGGTCTATGCTGCTGTGAAAACCGGTAAAGCAGATGCTGTCCTGATAGCTTCTCTCCTGCACTTTAAAGAGTTCAGCATCGGCGATATAAAAAGTTACTTAAAGAGAAAAGGAGTCAGAATACGATGATCATCCCTTCGATAGATGTCAGTCAAGGTAAAGCGGTTCAGCTCCGTCAGGGAAAAGATAAGATCCTGGAAAGAGAAAATCCAGAAATACTGGCCAAAGAATTTTCCCGTTTTGGTGAAATAGCTGTTATAGATCTGGATGCAGCCTTAAACAGAGGAAATAACAAAGAGACAATAAAGAGGATCTGCCAAATCGCTCCCTGCCGGGTAGGTGGAGGGATCAGAAGTGTGGAAAACGCAGTGGGGGCTGTTTTAAATGGAGCAGAAAGAGTGATCGTGGGGACTTCTGTTTTCAAGGGTCGATCGATCAACCTCGAATTTCTGGATGAATTAGCCTCTGCTATAGGAAAAGACAGATTGATCATAGCCCTTGACGCTCGCCATGGAAAGATCGTCACCCATGGTTGGTCACATGACACCGGCATGCCTATTTTGCCCCTGATAGAGAAAGTTGAACCCTATACTTCAGAGATCCTGGTTACTTGTGTGGAAAAAGAAGGGATGCTGCAGGGAACCGATATACAAACACTCCGGGCCATCCGCAAAAAAACAGATCTCCCCATTACTGCAGCCGGAGGCATCTCGACTCCTGAAGAGATCGAAGAACTTTCCGGGATGGAGATCAACTGTCAACTTGGTATGTGTATTTATACAGGAAAGATCACACTGGAAGAGGCCTTTCTGTCTTCTCTGGATTGGAAAAAGGGACTTATTCCCACGATTACTCAGGATACATCTGGGCGGGTACTTATGCAGGCCTACAGCAACTGGGAATCCCTGCGAAAAACCTTTGCGACCAATAAAGTCTGGTATTATTCACGCTCAAGAAAAAAACTATGGATGAAAGGGGAAACATCAGGTCATTATCAGGATTTTTACCGCATCCAGACCGACTGTGACCATGATTCCCTGCTGGTCACCGTGCATCAAAAAGGATATGCCTGTCATAAAGGAATTTATTCCTGTTTCGGGAGTGTTTCCTTTGCGCTCCAGGAATTATACGAAGTCATACAGGAACGTCTCTCAGCTCCTTCCCCCGGATCGTACACCGCCTCTTTAACCACAGAAAACATCAAAGATAAAATCAGCGAAGAATCCCAGGAATTGATCGAGTCCATAAAACCTTCTGAAATAATTTGGGAAGCCGCTGACCTTGTTTATTTTATCCTGGTATATTTGGCGAAGAACGGTATTGGTTTAAATGAAGTATTGAATGAATTGAAAAGGCGGAGAAGAATTCCCCAAATAAAAAAAATACTGGCAAAAATGGAGAGTTAAAATGAAAAGAATGCATTTTAAAGAAATTCCGGGTAATAGTTATTTTCCAGAAGAAAAAGATCCTCCTCCGTCTGTTCATAGAATCATTTCCAATGTTAAACAGGAAGGGGATAAAGCTTTAAAATACTACACCTATCTCTTGGATAAAGTCCGGATCGATGAGTTCGAAGTCAAAAAAGAGGAAATACAAAGATCATTAAGCTCTATTTCATCTGATCTATTAACTATGATAAATCAGTCGATTTCCAATCTTCAAAGTTTCGGTGCAGAACAGAGGAAAAACCTTCAAGAGTTCGAGAAGGAGATCCAACCAGGGGTTTATGCAGGACAAAAAGTCATCCCGATCGAAAGGATCGGAATCTATGTACCGGGAGGCAGATACCCCCTTTTCTCTTCTCTATTAATGGCTGTCATCCCTGCCAAAATAGCCGGTGTTAAAGAATTGATCGTCTGCTCTCCTCCTGATCAACAGGGGAATATCCATCCGATGATTCTGGCGGCTGCCGCGGTTTCCGGGGTTGAAAGAATTTTCAAAGTTGGAGGAGCTCAAGCCATCGCTGCTATGGCTTATGGAACAACTTCTATCCCTAAAGTAGATAAAATCGTGGGGCCTGGGAATACTTACGTTAATGCCGCTAAAAAATGTGTTTATGGAGATACAGCCATAGATTTTATCGCAGGACCCACTGAAATTCTCATCATAAGCGACGAACAGGCCAATCCTGATTTTATTGCAGCAGACCTGATCGCACAAGCAGAACATGACATAACCTCCTGTACGATTCTGCTGACCAACTCAATGTCCCAGGCCGATCAAGTAGAGATTAAATTAAATGCTCTTTTAAATGATCCGAGAACAAATTCCACGGCTGTGTCATCCCTCCAGGAAAATGGTTATATTATCTTGGTTAACAACTGGGAACAGGCAGTTGAATATGCGAATTTAAGAGCCCCTGAGCACCTGGCACTGTTCATGTGTGAACCGGAGATCATTATACCTAAGCTAAAAAATTTCGGAACACTTTTTATTGGAGAATGGTCAACTGAGGTCTTTGGCGATTACTGCTGCGGGATCAACCATATTCTCCCCACTTCCGGAGCTGCACGCTATACCGGCGGTCTGAGTGTCAGAGATTTTTTAAAAATACAGACAACTTTGAGGGTGGACAAAAAAGGATTCGAGCGGATGGCTCCGATAGCGGCCTCTCTCGCAAAGGCAGAAGGCTTAATTTGTCATGCTGCGTCTATTGAAGTCAGACAGTCAAGTTTAAAAGTAGAAGGGTAGATGTGTAGATGGGTCAATGTGTGGATGAGGAATGCTTCGAATTTCTGATTTAAATTATTAGGTTTAGGTTTTCCTCCTGGCTTCTGACTTCTGACTACTGGTTTTATTCATTTCGAATTTTGAACATTTTGATTTTTAATTTTTTTCGGATCTCGGGTTTCGCGCTTTAAATTTCATATTTGAGTTTTTCTTCTATCTTCTAACTTCTATATTCTTTTTTTTTTCATCTTCTATCTTCTGCTTTCCAATTAATTCTGTTGGAAAAATAAACTCTATTGGTGTATAAATTTTTGGAAAGACTTATTTCCTTAACAAAGCAGAACAGGTATTAACCGGAACGAATGATAAAAAACACAAGGAGAAAGAATGGTCGTATTCAGCTTTCTTGACTGGTTCTGGCTGGTTGTTTTTATAGTCTTAATGGTCTTCTGCGGAGTGCTTTTTTATCGATTAGGGAAAAGATCCCTGTCCGATTTTTTCCTTGCCGGGAGAGGGCTTCCTTGGTGGCTGCCCGCAGCTTCGGTCTATGCCACTCATTCCGCTACAGACACACCGATATGGATAAGCGGGGTTATTTACCAGCATGGATTAAGGGGGATCTGGTATACATTTTTTTCTGCATGGTGTGCCATTTCCGCTTTTGCTTCCACCAAGATCTTCCGGCGCTCCCTGGCATATACTCAGGCAGAGTGGCAGAATCTCAGGTATTCTGGAATGGGTGCTGAACTTCTGAGAGGTTGGATCGCCGGCTGGCAGGTCTTCATGAATATGTTTGTCCTGGGCTGGGTCGGCATTGCCATGGGCAAACTCTGCAATTATCTTTTCGGATGGCATGAATGGATCGGGCTTATCCTTTTTTCTTCCCTCTGCGCCATTTATGTGCTTTCAGCAGGTTACTGGGGTGTCATTATGGCAGATTTTCAGCAGGGAGTTATCGCCTTTTCCGTTATAGTTTTGGTTTCCATCTGGGGAATCGTGGCTGCTGGAGGACCGCAGGGAATCACGGCTAAACTTGAATCTTTGAGTCAAACTTGGAGGCTTAATCCCTTTGCATTTACAGGCTTTGCTTCAGGAGAATTTCCCTTTGTCTGGTTTTTAACCATGTTGGTTATAGCGATTATCGGAGGATTCGGAATGGGGACTTCTATCGACTGGTATCCAGAAGCTCAGAGAATCCAATCCGCCAAAACCGTAAGGGATGCCAGTTACAGCATATGGGCGGGCTCTGCATTGATCGTTGTACGTAATTCTTTATGGGCAGTAGCTATACTTGCTTTTTTCACCCTTTACCCCCAGATCCAATCCACTGCAGAATATGAAATGGCGTGGTATCGTTTAGGTTTTGAATTTCTTCCGGTAGGTCTGGTCGGATTCTTTTTCGCCGCTATTGTAGCTATTCACCTTTCCACAATCTCTACCCATTTGAATCTGGGTGCATCCTATGCCACTCGAGATCTTTACAACCACTATTTCCGTCCCAAAGCTTCGGAAAAGGAACTGGTCTGGGCAGGAAGAATCTCCACCTTAATACTGCTTATCGGGTCATTTTTCTATGGAATGATGATGCAGGAGATCACAGAATGGCTGATTTTCGCTATCTGGATCATGACCGCCGGCATCTGGCTTCCCTCCATTCTGCAAGTCATCTGGTGGCGGTTCAATGCCTGGGGATATCTTTCGTCCTGGATCGCCAACCTGGGCTTAAGCTGGCTGGTGGTTTGGATTCTACCCGAATTCAATATTATCCCGGAGCTGCCGGATCATATAAAATTCTGGATCATGATGGCCTTGGGAGCATTTATCTATATCCCGATTACATTCATAACTAAACCGGAAAACATGGACCGGCTGGTTAAATATTATGTCATGTCCAGGCCGCTGGGTTGGTGGAAACCTGTACGTGACGAAGCGATCAAAAGAGGTTTGATCGATCCTAAGACTTTGATGTTGAAGGAGGGGAAGATAAATGAGCTGGATTAAAAAACAATGGACCCCAGAAGAAGCCGACAACTGGACTAAAGAAGATTATATAAC
>CAZLBV010000117.1:0-8522 GCA_964557845.1 uncultured Eubacteriales bacterium
ATAAATAAATTTTTTATTTACGGCTGCTTTATCTGATATCCTGATCGTCCGGTGATCTTGGAGGTTTTGAACCGGAAAAGACATCCACCTTGAATCCGATCTCAAAATAGCGCCCTTTCCAGGGAAAACCTGGTTCTGTATAGATAAAACTATTGAACAGGTTAGTCGCCTTGATAAAAAACTCATACCTGTTCCATTCCAGAACCATTATGGAATCCAGGCTGAAAAAGGCAGGGACGTCTAAAAGTCTGGTGGAAAAGGTTTCGGGATAATAAGAATCAGTAGCTGCCAGTCCTTTTAATCCGATATAGATCATACTGCAGGGGAAGATGCGAATGTCAAAATTCATGCTGTGCTTGGGTAAGCCCGGAAGGGGTTGGGCATCATATTCATTCCAATGGCTGAGAAAAGTATAGTTAAGGGTTAGATCCAGATATTTAAAATCCTTTTGGATCTGGAGTTCAATCCCATCGATCCTGGCTTGCTTAATATTGTAGTACCTATACAGGAAATCGAATTCAGGCAGCCGTACACTTTCTATCATATCTTTTACCCGGGTGATAAATACTGCACCGCTTAAAAACAGATCACCGGAATAAGAGAAGCCGAATTCTCCGCTGATCCCGGACTCGCTCAAAAGGTCGGGATTTCCGGTGGAATCGCCCCACAGCGCCCGCATGGAGGGGAAGCGGGATTTTTTAGAAAAGGAAAGATGAAGATCGAGTGAGGAATTGGGCGAGTACTGGATTCCGGTAAGCGGATTGATCACGGTTTTGTCTTTCCCGGTGAATTTATCCAGATGGTCGAGACTTAATCCAAATATAAACTGAAGATTTTTCAGGATGGAATAGTTTTCCTCCACACCTGCGGAATAAATGTTCTGGCTGTACTCGTTCCAGGGCAGGCCGGCATCGTCCTGGATTCTGGCTTTGTCCCCTTTTAGGTTTATACTGAACTGCAGCCGGTTTTTTTCATTCAGGGAGAGGTCGCCCAACCCGAAGAATCCATAGACATCGTTTTTGTGGGTGCTTTCAAAACGTTTTAAGGTCAGCTGTTCATCTTTATACATGGCCAGGGTGTTTTCATGCCGGACAAAGTAACCCCGGAACTTTACCAGTAGATTGTCCTGGAAGGCTTTAAATCCGCCTGCGTTAAAAGAATAACGGTCCCAGTTTTTAAAATCCCAATAGCGGGCACCTGGAGAGTCTATTTGCGGGGGCATCGCATAATCGGATAAATGGACGCCTGCACCGATAAGTATCTCGGATGTTCCGGAAGGATTATAGTAGAGCTTGGTGTTTAGGTTGAGGCGGCGGTAATCGCTGCTGGACCGTCTTATCCGCTCTGAAGATGACGGCGATGGGTAGTAAAATCCGTCTGAATTCTGGGATAAAAGCATCCCGGAAAATGCCATCCTTCCGAACCGGAAGCTTGAATTAAGGCCGAGCTCACTGGTATTCAGCTCCCCCAAGGAAGCATTCAGAGATAATTCAGGAGAATCTGAGGGGCGGTGGGTTATGACATTTACGATCCCCCCTAGAGTGTTCGGCCCATATAAGACCGAGTTGGGCCCTTTTACCAGTTTGATGGCATCGATACCTTCTGCGGTTACTGTCTTTAGATCAAAAGTGCTGAAATAGGGTTCATAAACAGGTATCCCATCCACTAAAAGAGAGATCCTGTAGGAATCCAATCCTCTAAGTTTAAGGGTATAAACTGATTTGTCTCCATAGGTCACAAAAACTCCGGGAGCAAAACGGATGATATCGGCCAGGTCTAAAGGTTTAAACAGCTCGATCTGAGTGTTTTCAATGAGGGTAAGGGTGGAGATGGTTTTATCTTTAGGTTTTTCACCGATAACAACGATCTCTTCGATTATCCGGGGAGGTTTTTCTTGCTGTTGTGTTTTTTTCTTTTCTTGTTCTTCCTGCCGGGAATAGGCATGAAACGAAAGAAAGAAGAAAAAAAGAAGGAATACGACGATGCCTTTTGATCCGGATTTAATCAATGTTTTACTCCATTTTTTTTGTCCAAAATTTAACTTAATATATCCCCATGAGATTTTTTGCTCCGGGCCTCAAAATGATTATTTTGCCTCAAATGCTCCTTATCTTCAATACTAAAATTGAATTATAAGTTGAATAATTAGAGATATGCCTTTAAAATTATGAGAGTTGGAAAAGGTGAGAGCCGAGTCTTAGTCGTGAGGTCAAAGTGAAGATTAAATATTTAAACGGAAACCGTCTTTATTATGCGTTTTTGGCAGGGGGAAATGCCGTTATCAAGGATCAGGCTTATTTGAATAAGATCAATGTGTTTCCGGTCCCGGATTCCGACACGGGTACGAACCTGGCCTCTACTATGCGATCGATAGCAGACGGAGCTTCTGTATATCCCTCGACCATGGAGACTCTCCATTCTATCGCCGATTCTGCTCTGAATGGGGCACGAGGAAACTCAGGGATCATCTTTGCACAGTTCATATATGGGATCAGCCAAGAGATCAAAGAGGATCTGCACATCTCGACCAGAGTTTTCGGAGCCTTGGTTAAAGCCGCCGCCCAGCATGCGTATAAGTCTGTTGCTGATCCGGTTGAAGGCACTATGCTGACGGTCATGAAAGACTGGGCAGAAGCCGTTTATCAGTATGGGCACAGATCTTTTGATTTTGTCGAGGTGTTTTCCCGGGCGCTTAAAACAGCTAAGAATTCTTTAAAAAACACGCCAAAAAAATTATCTGTTCTGGCCCGGGCTGGGGTGGTCGATGCCGGCGCCAAGGGATTTGTTGATTTTCTCGAAGGGATCGTCCACTTCATCAAAGCCGGCCGGTTGAAAGTAATGTTCAGAAAGGAAAAAATTGATCAGGATACTGGTTTGGATGTCCATTCTTCCTGGAAGGAAGGAGAAAAACGCTACTGTTCCGAAGCACTGCTTTCCGGAATCAGAATGAATTTGGATGAACTGCGGAAGACTTTAAACCAATATGGGACATCCGTGATCGTGGCCGGATCCGACCAAAAGGCACGGATTCACGTGCATACCGATTCTCCTCAAAAATTGTTTTTTGAGCTGAAAAAATACGGCGACACCACTCAGATAAAAGTAGACGACATGAAGCGCCAGTATGAAGCCAGTCATCAGAGGATATCTGATATTGCTCTTGTCATTGACTCTGCCTGCGATCTGCCGGATTCACTTATCGAGAATTATCAAGTCCATGTTATTCCAATGAATATTTTTATCGGGGACAATCAGTTTTTAGATAAACTCACCATAACGCCTGAACAATTTTATTCACTTTTATTGACCGAAAAAAAGCATCCTACCAGTGCCATTCCTTCCCAGAAACAGGTTGAAAACCTCTTTTCATTTTTATCCACTCATTATAAAAAAATTATAGTCGTCAACATCTCTTCTAAGTTAAGCGGAATGTATGATCTTTGCCGGATGGCAGCCGAGCGATTAAACTCCCATAAATTTTCCGTAGTGGATTCCAAGAATCTTTCGGCGAGTGAAGGGTTACTGGCCTTGCGGATTGCAGAGGCGATTCAATCCCAGCTGCCGTTTGAAGAGATCGAAAAAAAGTTTGAGGGATGGACGTTGAAGACCAAAATTCTGGTGGATATCGCTACCCTGAAATATATGGTCAGGGGCGGACGGGTCAGCCCGCTTAAAGGTTTCATAGCCCAAATGTTGAATATAAAGCCGTTGATTACTCTCGATGAAAAAGGCGCAGTGGACAGCCCAGGAAAATCCTTCAGCCGGAAAGGAAACATGAAAAAGATCCTGAAAATAGTCGAGCAATGGACACAAACGGAAAGGGTGTGGAAATACGCTCTCGTCCATGCCCAGAATCCCGGACGGGCCGCAGAATATGCCGAAAGGTTAACTGCGATCATTGGAAAAGCTCCGGCCTATACCGTCGAAGTCTCTCCTGTTGTGGGAGTTCATAATGGTATCGGAGTAGTGGGGATCTCAATCATGTTTGAATGAGAGATTTCTATGGAAAAATATTTGCTCTATACTGCTGCCGCTGTCTTTTTATATATGATATTTATTTTTATCGTAGCACTCCTGAAAGAAGATAATTCGATCGTGGATATAGCCTGGGGAGGAGGATTTATATTGGTAGGAGGCCTGACCTTCTTCCTGAATGGGGATTGGACTCTTCGTTCTTTGATCGTCACCTGTCTGGTGGCCATCTGGGGAAGCAGGCTGGCTCTTTATATTTTGGTCCGGCGCCGGGGAAAAGGAGAAGATTTCCGTTATGCTAAATGGAGAAAAGAATGGGGGAAGTGGTTTGTTCTCCGGAGTTTTTTTCAAATTTTTATGTTGCAAGGATTACTGCTGCTGATTATTTCATATTCTGTGATCCTGGTAAATCATTCCGCTAAAGAAGGTCTAGGTTTACTGGATTATTTAGGGATACTGGTTTGGATATTCGGTTTCTTTTTTGAAGCTGTGGGAGATTATCAACTGTATAAATTCAAGAGAAAAGCCGAGAATAAAGGCAAGATCATGCAGTCCGGGCTCTGGCGCTACACCCGGCACCCAAATTATTTCGGTGAGGCCGTCATGTGGTGGGGGGTTTTTCTGATCGCGCTTTCGGTCAGATACGGATGGACTGCTGTGATCAGCCCTCTTATCATTACATTTCTGCTTCTTCGCGTCTCCGGGGTGATCATGCTGGAGAAAAAATATAAAGAAAATGATGAATATGCGGAATATGTTCGGAGGACGAATGCTTTCCTACCCTGGCCTCCAAAAAAAGGGGCCTGAATCATCAGTAAAATAGGCCGATTCAAAACTATAAATATATTCAATCAGCGATTTTTATGAATAATTCAGCTAGAAAGGGCAGATTCGAGGGTGGGATATTTAAAGGCAAATCCGCTGGTTATCAGCTTGGCTGGATAAACTCGCTGACCTTTTAAAAGCGTATTCCCGAATTCACCAAGCACCTGCCGCACCAGAAAACCGGGTATAGGTGGAACAATTACCGGTCTCTTTAGGGCCTTCCTTAGCGATTTCATGAGTTCTCGATTGGTGACAGAATGAGGTGCCGTGCAGTTTATCGGTCCTGATATCTCTGGATGAGTTAGCAGATAAAAAATACATTCTATCAGATCCGACCTGTGGATCCATGAAAACCACTGTTTTCCGGAACCAAGAGGGGCTCCAAGTCCGAATTTGACCACTTTACTCAGTATATCCAGAGCGCCTCCTTCTTCTCCTAAAATGATTCCGAACCGGGTGGTAACCACCCTCACACCAAGCTGTTCAGCCGACCGGGCTGCTTTTTCCCATTCGCTCGCTACCTTAGCTAGGAAATCATCCCCGGGAGAGGCATTTTCATCTAGTAATTCGTCCCCGTGAAAACCATAATATCCCACGGCTGAAGCGCTGATCAAAAGAGTTTCCTGGTTTTTTCTGGCCGACAAGGCGTCAACCAGATTTCTGGTGGTCAGAATTCGGCTGTTCATGATCGCTTTTTTTCTTTTTTTTGTCCAGCGGCTGAAGATGGAGGCTCCTGCCAGGTTGATGAACACATCATGATTATGCCCAGCATCTTGCCACTTTCCCGGGAGAGTCGGATCTCCTTCTAAATAGACCGTTTTTTGAGGGAGCTGCTCATCTTTTCTGATCTTGCGGGTTAATACTGTTACGTTGTATCCCTGGGATGTCAAACGTGATGTGAGGGTTTTTCCCAAAAAACCAGTCCCGCCGGTGATGAATATATTTTTGCTGTTGTCTGAATTGTTTATTGTCTTATCGTCCAGCAAGTGACTTATCCTCAATATTATTATGGCAGTGAACCTTCAGGATATCAAGACTATCTGTCTTGATTACTTTACAATGAACAAATGGGGCACCTTTTTTACTCCCCTCACATTTTTCATATTTGACTTTCAATTTTAATCGGGGTATAAAATCAGCGTATATTAAGTGGGATTTTTCAAAAGATAAGAGGAAGAGCAGGGTGTTTTCTTTAGAAACAGTTTCTCCATGGTGGTATTGTATCTTATTTATTATAGTCGTGGGGGTAGTGATCGGATTTTATCGGTTAAAATGGAGCCGCTTGATCAAAAAAGAGAGGGAATTAAAGGAAAAAATTGCAGAAGGAAAAAAAGAACTGCAGGAAGTAAAAGCTGAATTGGAACGTCTAAGTGTATATGATGAGCTTACTGACATTTACAATCACCGCTGGTTTGCTCAATTTTTTGAATATGAATGGAAGAGAACTGTGAGAAAAGGGGGACCTATCTCTCTTATAATGATCGATATTGATTATTTTAAGAAGTTCAATCAGACCTATGGCCGGGAGAAAGGAGATGCTTGTCTTTCCTCCATTGCGCTGGCTCTCCAGGAAACGGTTAAAAGATCCAGTGATGTAGTAGCCCGTTATGGCGGTGAGGAATTTGTGATCGTGCTCTCGGGGACAGATAATCGAGGCGTGGATGTGGTGGCAGAAAATGCCCGAAAGTCAGTAGAGGATCTAAATATCCCGCATGAATCATCTCCGATCTCAGATCATGTGACTGTAAGTCTCGGCTGTGTGACCATGCATCCCCGGCAGCATTTGGATTCGTCCCTATTGATCAAGGCGGCTGAAGAGGCTCTTTACCTCTCAAAAAAGGAGGGGAGAAATCGGGTGTCTCATATCGATTCCAATTCGCAGGAATAAGCCAATCCTGCTAGTTTTTAACCTGCCTGAATATACACGAAAGAAACGGGCAAAGTGAATGGGAGAATGAGTCAATGGGTGGATGTGTGGATAGGCATCAAATTTCGGGTTTAAGATTTAATTCTGACTTCTGTCTTTTATCTTCTCTTCTTATTTCTAGGTATTGGTTCAGGATAATAATTCTTTGTGGCGGAAGCAGTCCACAACATGATCATTGACCAGACCGGCTGCCTGCATAAATGCATAGCAAATAGTCGGGCCAACAAAGGTGAATCCTCTTTTGACCAGATCTTTACTCATAGCTTCAGATTCAGGAGTTTTTGCCGGAATCTCGGATATTTCCCTGAAAGAATTTTGTATGGTTTTGTATCCGACAAATTTCCAGATATAGGAATCAAAGCTCCCAGCTTCCTCCTGTATCCTGAGGAAGGCCTCGGCATTATTTACTGCGGCTTCTATCTTAAGCCGGTTCCTGATTATCCCCTTATCAGAGAGAAGCTGCCTGATTTTTTCCGGTCCGTATCGGATAATTTTATTAGGATCGAATCTATCGAATGCATTTCTGAAATTTTCTCTTTTTTTCAAAATGGTCAGCCAGCTCAATCCGGCCTGCATGCCGTCGAGGATGAGGAATTCGAACAACATCCGGTCATCATGTAAAGGCACGCCCCATTCTTCATCATGGTATTTTTGATAGAGCAGATCGCCTTCTGCCCATGCACATCTGGTTATCAAGGGTTTGTTTATGTCTTTAGTCCTAGAAATATTTTTATATAAATATATTTATAATGCAACCGGAGTGAGAATATAAAGAATACAAATGTTTTTTGTGAGGAGATTTCGTTATAATGAATGCTCTAATCTGTGATTATGTGAGAAATATGGTACCAAGACATCTAATTTTTATTGGTGTTCTGATAATTATAGTTGTCCTTTTGTTGTTAGGGGAACGTCTTAAGTTGAAAAAATACAGAAAGAAGATCCCTCTGCGCATCTGTGTGACCGGGACCAGAGGGAAATCCAGTGTTACTAGGCTCATTGCCGGAAGCCTGCGAGAAGCGGGGATGAGAGTCTTGGCCAAGACCACCGGATCCAAACCAATGCTTATCTATCCGGATGGAACCGAAAACCTGGTCAAACGCCGAGGAAAACCCAACATTCTTGAAACCAAAAATATTCTCACTAGGGCAGCTCGATTAGGGAGCGATGTGCTAGTGACAGAACTTATGAGCATCCAGCCGGAATGTATGTATTCTGAATCCGTGCAGATGCTGGATCCATCCATACTAGTGGTTACCAATATCCGTCCTGACCACCAGGAACAGTGGGGGTATTCAAAAAAATCGATTTACCGCGCGTTCACCCATGCGATCCCAAAAAGTTGTGCGCTGTTTTTACCCGAGGAAGAAAGCGCCTTATTTTCAGTTAAACCCTTAGATCGCCCCGGGTTGGAGACTAAATTTATTCCGCAGGATCTTCCTGAGGAACTCACAAACCGGACAAACCGGGTTTTGCCCCACGAATTCGATCAGAATATAAGGCTGGCCCTGGCAGTGGCCGAATATTTGGGGGTAAAAAAGGAGGCTGCTTTAAAAGGGATGGCGAAAGCCCCGCCTGATTTTGGCAGTCTGCGCGCCTGGAAGTCCAGTCCGGCTGATTCCGATGAAAAATATATTTCTGTCAGTGCCTTTGCGGCCAACGATCCCCAGTCGACGCAAATGGTAATAGATAAGATCATAGACAGTGGTTTAAAGAATGGAAAAAAGCTTATTGGGATCTTAAATCTACGGGAAGACAGGGCGGATCGTACTCTTCAGTGGCTACGGGGATTTCGGGC
>CAZLBV010000118.1:0-2500 GCA_964557845.1 uncultured Eubacteriales bacterium
GTAGCCATAAGTGGAATAATAAGGGCGAGCTGCAGGGTCATTTCCTGTTTGTTTCGTTCCATAGATTCAGGCATTTTCTTTAAAAGTTCGAGCGCCTGCTTTAAATGCTTAATTGCTTCCTGATTGGCAGAGACTCTTACGGCTTTTTCACCAGCTTTGTGGAAATATTTGATGGCTTTTTGGATCTCACCCCCCTCATGGAAATGCCGCGCTAAAGATACTGCTATCTCGTCTGATTGATCTCCGTAAAATGTTTCAAGATTATACCCGGTTTCATTGTGAAGGTGGGCTCTCTCTACTTCATCCAGAGTATTGTAAAGGTACTTTTGAAAAAGGATATGCTGAAAAAGGTAAAGAGACAACCTCTTAGTAGATAGTTGTTTTATACCTTTGGCGCTCACCAGATGATGCCGTTTGTCCAACTCAGTACTCAATGACTTTATCAGATCTCTTATGGCTACCTGTTGAATCTGACTGATAACTTCAGCGGCAAATTCCTCACCCTGCACACTGGCAGTAGTCAGAATCTCCTTCTGCTCTTCACTCAGGCGGCTTATGCGTTCCTCGATGACAGCATCGATCCGGGCAGGGAGGGTATCCCAATTAAGTTTTGGTCCTTTCCCCCAATAACCCTCTTCATCCTGTCTGATAAATCCGTTCTCCTGCATGTTCCTAAGCAGCTCCAAAGTGAATAAGGCATGCCCTTTTGTCTGACGGAAAAGAGTGCTGCGGAATTCTTCATCCAAATGATTGGGTTCAGAGTCGATCAAGGCATCAACGAATTTTCGGCCTTCAGTTTTTCCCACCTCGATCTCTATATCCCCAAAATCCCGTTTAAACTCGTGAACGATGGACTCAAGAGGATGCCGTACTCCGTCTCGACCTAAAGCCAATTCATCCGATCGATATGCGCCTATGATCAGAACACGGTTTCCGGATATTCGGCGGCCTAAGTGAAAGAGTAAACTTGCAGAACCAGTATCTATCCACTGGAGATCATCCAGCACCAGAAGCAAAGGCTGCCGACGGGATAAAGACACAATGATACGGGTATACTGTTCGAAAAGAGTGCTCTGCTGGAGCATGGAATCTGCTGGAAGAGAGATTTTCCGTTCAACCACTTTTTTAAGTTTTTCCAGCCAGCTCAGATACACGGTTGAAGCTGATTGTGTTCGTTCAATTAAAGCATTCCCCGGAACGAAAGTCTCGATAAGATCCTGGCCGTTTTCCAGAATGGATAAGGCGGTATATGGTGTCAACCGCCATAGACGCGCTGCATGTTCTTTAGAGATAAGCCCTGCCTCCCATTTGGCGGACACTTCCCCGGTGAGAAGGCTTAGTATTTCGATAAACGGAAGATAGGGATCGCCGATACCTGTGTGGGCATTACATTTTCCATATGCAACGATCAATTCCGATTGCTCTTTATGAGCGCGCCTGATAAATTCCTGGATCAGAGCTGTTTTACCACAGCCGGCCTCTCCCTTAACAAAGACAACTTGCCCTTTGCCGGTAACCGTCTTCTCTGTCATTGTGTTTAATCGGTCAAGCTCTTCTAGCCGGGCTACAAACACAGGTTCTTCTGGTTCAACTCCTCCTGTGCCCTCTCCCATAAAAAGAGGTTCCTGAGGCAGCTTGATTCCAGTTGTGGTGGGCAATCCTTCCTGGATATTCCGGAATTCAGAAAGAAGCTCATCCACTTTCTGAAACCTCTTTTCTTTTTCTTTTTCCAGGCACTTGAGGATAAGGCCGCAAAGCTCATCTGATACCTTAGCATTAAAATCTCTGGGATCAGGAGGTATTTCAGTTTTATGCTTTAAAGCCACCCCTAAGGGTGAATCTCCTGAGAAGGGGAGTACACCAGTTACCATCTCATAAAGCAAAACCCCAAGAGAATATATATCTGAACGGTGATCGACATCTTCACTTTCCGCCTGCTCTGGTGACATATATTCGGGAGTACCGATCATTATGCCTGACCCTGTGAGCCCTTTGGTTCTTAATGATCGTGCAATGCCGAAATCCATGATCCGGACATTGCCTTCTCTATCGATCATGATGTTCGAGGGTTTTAGATCGCGGTGGATCACACCCAACCGGTGGGCTTCGGATAGTCCCTGGCAGATCTGTTTTCCGATTTTGATGGCCGTATCTGTATCCAGCCTCCCCACCCTCCTGATCAAATTTTTCAGATCCTCACCGTCGACATACTCCATGGTTATATAATGAAGGCCTCTGTCCTCTCCTAGATCGAACATCCGGCACACATGGCGGTGAGAGATCTTACGGGCGGTTTTTAATTCGTTCTGGAAACGCTCGATGGTCTTTAGGTCCAGAGAGATCTCAGGTTTAATCAGCTTAAGTGCAATCTCCTCGCGGATCTTGGTATCTTCTACCCGGTAAACCTGGCCCATCCCGCCTCTGCCGAGTTCTTCGATGATTTCATAACGCTGGGCAAATTGGGATCCCCGTGTAAAGGCCTCCACAGGAGTTTCCATTG
>CAZLBV010000119.1:0-4453 GCA_964557845.1 uncultured Eubacteriales bacterium
AAATATAGAAAAAAATTATTCAATAGCAAAGGATTTATACCGGGAAATAGGCGTAGATGTGGAACAGGCCGTGAAAATTCTGGCTCAAATCCCCCCCTCCATTCACTGCTGGCAGGGGGATGATGTCGGCGGTTTTGAACGGCCAGGCGCGGTCCTTGAAGGAGGCGGTATTCAGGCGACAGGTGATTATCCTGGGAAGGCCAGAACTATTGATGAACTGCGCTCGGATCTAGATTTTGCCTTAGGCCTTATCCCCGGTAGACACCGACTGAATCTTCACGCCAGCTATCTGGATAATCTGGGTAAATTTGTGGATAGAGATCAGGTCCGGCCGGAACATTTCCAAAGCTGGATCGATTGGGCCAAAGAGCGTAAAATGGGATTAGATTTTAATCCCACGCTTTTTTCCCATCCCAAAGCATCCAGTGGATTTACTCTCAGCAGTGCCGATAAAGAAATCCGCGCTTTCTGGATAGACCACTGCTTGGCCTGCCGTGAGATCGCTTGCGAGATGGGCAGGCAGTTAAAAACTCCTTGTGTTACCAATATTTGGATCCCGGATGGTTTGAAAGATACCCCGGCCGACCGGAAAACTCCCCGCGATATTTTACGGGAGTCCCTGGATAGGATTTTTTCGGACAGAAAAAATCCGGATCATCAGCTTGATTGTGTTGAGTCTAAACTATTCGGGATTGGTTCGGAAAGTTATGTGGTGGGCTCCCATGAGTTTTACCTGGGATATGCAGTCAGCCGTAAGATCATGCTATGTCTGGATTCAGGCCATTATCATCCCACGGAACTTATCGGTGATAAAATTTCTTCGGTCCTGCAGTATCTGGACAAGATACTGCTGCATGTCAGCCGTCCGGTCCGGTGGGACAGCGATCATGTGGTCATTCTGAATGATGATATCAGAATGATCGCACAGGAGATCATCAGAGGGGGATATCTCCATCGTATCCATATCGGTTTAGATTATTTTGACGCCAGCATCAATCGCATTGCTGCCTGGATCATTGGAACACGCAGTATGCTGAAAGCTTTACTCGAGTCCTTGCTTGAACCCAAAGAAACCCTGCAGCATCTGGAAAGAGAAGGGGATTACACGGCCCGGTTGGCCCTGCTCGAAGACATAAAGACTCTTCCCTTTGGATCTGTCTGGGATTTTTTCTGTCTGAAACAAGGAGTTCCCTGTGACAGAGAGTGGATGAAAGATGTCAAAGATTATGAAAGGCTGATATTGTCTCAGCGTTCCTGAATCATGGTCAGGAGAATGGAGAAGAAAAACTATTTAGCCGTTGATCTTGGTGCCGAGAGTGGGAGGGTTGTTATCGGAACCGTTTCTTCATCCCAAATTGAATTGAGCGAGGTTCACCGTTTTCCCAATAAACAGATAAATTTTCAGGGTCATCTGCACTGGAATATTTTGGATCTATGGAGCGAGATCAAGCAGGGATTGATCCAAGCTTCAAAAAAAAGCCGGAATAGGATAACCAGTATTGGTGTGGATACCTGGGGTGTGGATTTTGGTTTAATCTCAAAAGGCGGGCAAATATTGGGGCACCCTTACACTTACCGGGATGCCAGGACAAAAGGAATGATGGAGACGGCCTTCCGGTCAATCTCTAAACGCAAAATATACGAACAGACAGGCATCCAATTTCTTCCTTTCAACTCAATTTATCAACTTTTATCTTTGGTGCGCTCCCGGGATGAAATCCTGAAGATCTGCGACCGCCTTCTTTTTATGCCCGACCTTTTCAATTTTTTGTTGACCGGAAAAAAATACTCGGAATACACCATTGCCACCACCTCTCAACTGCTTAATGCCCACACCAGAAAATGGGATCCGATCATTTTTTCAGCATTAAATCTTCCTATCCATATCATGGCGCCGATCTTAGAGCCCGGGCAGATGATCGGGAAACTAGCGCCTGAACTCGAACGAGAAACCGGCCTTAACAATATCCAGGTTGTATCTGTGGGGAGTCATGACACGGCCAGTGCCATAGCTGCTGTCCCGGGGCACATCCCCAACTGGGCTTATCTGAGTTCAGGTACCTGGTCGCTTTTAGGAGTAGAGGTGGAAAAACCGGTCATTTCCGATCTGTCTTTTCGTTATGGTTTTACCAACGAAGGCGGGATCGGAGGCAGGATCAGGCTGTTGCGTAACATCATGGGGCTCTGGCTTCTGCAGAGATGCCGGCAGAAGTGGATAGAAGAGGGAGAGGAGTATGCCTATGATGAACTGGTTAAAATGGCTGAAGAAGCGAAACCATTCAAATGCATCATCGATCCGGATCATCATTCATTTTTAAATCCTCCGGATATGCCTGCTGCTGTCCTGAATTTTTGTCGTCACACAGGTCAAATAGAACCGCGATCCAAATCGGAGATTGTAAGATGTCTTTTTGAAAGCCTGGCCTTGAAGTATCGGTATATCCTCGAGCTCATTCAGATCCTGACAAAAAGGAAAATAGATGTTTTACATATAGTGGGAGGCGGTGCACAAAACCGGTTGTTGAGTCAGTTTGCCGCCAATGCAGCGCAGGTGGCCGTGAAAGCCGGCCCTACAGAAGCTACGGCTTTGGGCAACGTAATTGTTCAGGGGATAACTTCAGGCTTTCCTGCCGGCCTTGACGAGGGAAGAGGATTGATCGCATCGTCCTTTCCTGTTATAACCTATCTGCCGGAAAAAAATGACGACTGGAATAGAGTGTATCTAAATTGTAAAAAATTATTTTCATAATTGGTGAATCTGAACTAGATTGATGACTTAAATGTTTGAGGGATAAACATGGATATGAAAAACAAAAGAATATGGGCAGGCATGGCAATCGCTTTATCTTGTTCCATTTACCTGATGTCAGGGATAAATCTCGATCAGATAACACAAAGTAAATATTCGCCTTATTATTATCAGAAGAAAAGTTTGTTTGAGCGGCTTCCCAATACCGAAAATGAGATTATCTTTTTGGGGGATAGTATAACCGATGGGTGCAATTGGGCTGAGTTGCTCCAGAAACCCTGCATCAAGAACCGGGGGATCAGTGGTGATGTGACGGATGGAGTGTTGGGCCGTTTGGGGGAGATAACCGAGTCAAAACCACAGAAGATCTTTTTAATGATCGGCATCAATGACCTGGCAAGTGGAAGATCCGTTGATTATATACTCAATAATATCAAAAGAATCTATAAAGCCATTAAGGGAGAATCCTCAGAAACCGAGCTTTTTATCCAGTCTGTGCTTCCGGTTAATCCGGATTTTACTCTGTTCCCAGATCATGTCAACAGATCCCGTGAGATTGTAGAGGTCAATCAAGGATTACAAAAAATATGCGCTCATTATGAACTGCAGTATATAGATATCTATTCTCATTTAACCGATAAGGAAGATAAACTATCACTTGATTATACCAATGACGGTCTTCATCTAACCGGAGCAGGCTATATTGTCTGGAGAGATCTTTTAAAAAAATATCTTAAGGATACTTCCTCTACTCCGTGATATTCGATGTAATCGTTTGATTGGAAGTTTTTATCTTTCCTTGCCGAAGACCTTCCCAGACACCACCGTGTATATTAAAATCGATTTGACTCTTGCCTAGATTATCTATTATGATAAACAAAATCAGAATTCCGTTCATGTATAAGGAATAGATGTATTCAAAAAAACTAATGAATAAATTTAGAGCCTTAATTTAATGCCAAAAAAATCAATTATTAGGGGGAAGGAATGAAAAAGATTGTTAACCTGTTTGCTTTATGTTTTTTAATATTAGGAGCGAGCCTGTTTTTGAGCGCCCAATTCTTGCCGGACGAGATGGCGGAGTGGTCTAAATGGGAAAAGTTCCTTGAGGAAGCAGAAGTGGTTTCCTCTGAGCAATTGAGAGGAAGGGGGGCTGTGACCGAGCCCTATGTGCTTACACTGGAAAAAGACGGTATCACCAGGAAAGCCCTCTGGAAAAATCCTGAAGGCCGAATGGGAGGATATTTAGAAGGATGGAAATGGGAGATCGCAGCCTACCGGATTGATCGGCTAATAGGTTTAAATATGGTCCCGCCCACGGTTGAAAAGAGATTTAAAGGGAATAGAGGGTCCTGTCAGTTATGGATCGATACTGAAATGAGCTTAAAAGATAAGTTTGAGAAAAAAATTAAGACACCGTCGGTTAAGACTTTTTATTGGAACCGGGCCATCTATCTTCAGCGTTTCTTTGATAATCTGATCGCTAATGAGGATCGGCACCAGCAGAACATTCAAATTACTGAAGATTGGCGGATGGTCCTTATCGATCATTCCCGGAGTTTCCGGACCAGCAAAAAATTCATCAAAGATCTGATAAATAAACCAGAGGGAAGGGACGCTAAGCCTATGAAATCTCTGCCCCGATCAATCTATGAAAAAGTTAAGACCTTGGATTTTGACACTATCCGGGGTGCTGTGGGAGAG
>CAZLBV010000120.1:0-7510 GCA_964557845.1 uncultured Eubacteriales bacterium
TCAGCATTATTCCGGAGAGAGC
This sequence comes from uncultured Eubacteriales bacterium, assembly GCA_964557845.1. Taxonomy (GTDB): domain Bacteria; phylum Acidobacteriota; class Aminicenantia; order Aminicenantales; family Aminicenantaceae; genus CAZLBV01. Next base: position 23 of record CAZLBV010000120.1, read on the forward strand.
TGAATTCACTCTTGATTTTCGCAGCGCCTCCGCCGATTCTCTCAAGGACTTAGAAGAAACTCTTCCACAGATAGCCAATGATATCGCTTCTACCCGGGGTTTACAGTTTAATTTTAAAATGATCGATAAAACCGTTCCGGTTGGAATCCCCCGCCGACTCCTGGATATTCTCGAATCAGGGTGTAAAAAATTAAATTTTACCTATATGTTCCTTCCCAGCGGAGCAGGCCATGACGCACAAATTCTCTCAGAGGTCACAGATTCAGCCATGATCTTCATCCCTTGTGTTGACGGCATCAGCCATTCCCCTGAAGAAAAAGTTAACTGGGAGGATGTTGAGAGAGGCGCCAATCTGCTTCTCCAGAGTATTCTATCTTTATTATAAAAAAAAGGTCCGCCTTACCATACAGACTCTTTTTATCCTTTCTCTATTTCTTTTTCCGGCCGGAAACTGCGGGCCTCTTTTTTCTCCGACTGCTTCTTTTTCTCATCTAGCATCTTCTGTTTCGCCCGCTGGGATCGCTTTCTCTTCTGGCGCCGGATCTTTTCGATCCGCTTCTGCTCTTCGCTCTTTTCACCTAATATCTTAGCCTGAATCTTATTAACAAGCCTTCTTCGTGCCAGAAAACGGTTGATCGCTTGCGACCTCTCCCGCTGGCATTTAACTTCGATCCCGGTAGGAAGATGCTTGAGATAAACACAAGTTGCTGACTTGTTGACTTTCTGTCCCCCCTTACCACTGGAGCGAACAAATTTCTCTATGATATCTTTTTCATGGATTCCCAGAAGTTCCATTTTCATACGAAGGGAATCCTCTTTGGCTTTGGTTACTTTGAATAATCCCATTGGCTTCTTTTTATATTATACACTGAAATTTCGGATAGAAAAAATTTCCAATTAAATTCAGATATAGACTTTCGCTAAAATATTGTTTAAACTCAAAATTTAATCTAGATTAGATCCATACCTGTATTCAAGGAATGGAATGAAACTAAATTTATTTTTGAGAAAGGATGACCATCATGAATTTAAAAAAAAATCGTTTTAACACCCTAGCAGGAATTTTTCTCTGTGTGATGTTCACGATCTCATTAACCCAAGGAGCATTACCAGACAAAAAACATCCTCTGACCATCGCTGAAGCCAGCAATTATACAGCAACTTCTCGGCATGCCGACGTTATGTCCTTTATCCGGACACTCCAATCAATGACTCCTTTTCTAAAAGTAGAAAAATTATGTACGAGCCCGGAAGGACGTGAGGTGCCACTTCTGATCATCGGAAATCCTCTCCCTGCATCACCTCAGGATCTGCATTATGACAACCGAACTGTTGTTTACATCCAGGCTAACATCCATGCCGGTGAGGTCGAAGGAAAAGAAGCTTCTCTCATGCTTGTCCGCGATATTCTGCTCGCAGAAAAAATGCCTTATCTGGATGACCTCGTAATTCTCATTGCCCCAATATTTAATGCAGACGGCAATGAGCCCATCTCGCCTGAAAACCGCAGGAACCAAGTCGGCCCGGAACAAGGAGTGGGTGTACGCTACAACGGCCAAAACCTTGATCTAAACCGGGACGGGATGAAAATGGAAAGCCCGGAAATTGAGGGCCTGGTAGCGAATATTCTCAATCGATGGGATCCCTCCATACTGATCGACTGCCACACAACAAACGGGTCTTATCACCAACAACCGGTGACGTATGCCTGGATACTCAATCCCAACGGAGACAACTCCCTCATTAATTATATGCGGGACAAGATGATGCCGGAGATTGATGAGACGCTTGAGAAAAAATACGGTTACCTGTCCATCCCGTACGGAAATTTCCGGAACTACAAAGATCCGGATGGCTGGATGCCGGCCGGACCAGAGCCCCGCTATATCACGAATTATATCGGCTTAAGAAACCGTCTGGCCATCCTTCTAGAAAATTATGCCTATGCAGATTATAAAACCCGGGTAGAGGGCAACTATTATTTCCTTCATTCGACCTTGGAATACTGCTCTTCTCATAGAGATGAGATCAACATACTGATCGCAGAGGCCGACCGGAAAACCATTCTGAGAGGCATGGAGCCTGCTCCTTCTGATACATTTATTGTTGAATATGATGTTCGCCCCCTGAAAGAGCCGATCTCCATCCTGGGCTGGGAAATGGAACCGATGCCCAGCGACCGAGGTTATCCCAGAATGAGAAAAACCGATAAGGAAAAAACCTATGTGCTGCCTTATTTTAGCGACTTTTTTGCCAAAAGAAGCATTCAATTTCCTTACGGATATTTGATCACTATACCGGACAAGGATATTCTTGATAAGCTTATTCAACATGGAATCGTGGTGGAAAAACTACTTGAACCAATAAAATTAGAAGTCGAAGCTTTCCAGCCTCAGGAAATCACTGTCAGTGATAGACTTTTTCAGGGACACCACATGAATTCCATAAAAGGTGAATACAAGATCGAAGAGAAAGAATTCCCGGCAGGCACATATTTTGTCGGGACTGCCCAACGTCTGGCTAATGTCGCTGCTTATTTATTGGAACCGGAAAGCGGTGACGGCCTGGTAGCTTGGAACTTTTTTGACCGGTATCTGGCTGCCCAATGGAGCCGCCAGCTTCCTTATTATCCGGTTTATAGATTGCTGAAACCGACTTCTCTTGTAAAAAAGATCATAAATTAACTTGAATAATCCAGATGTTATGTTCATAGAGGATCATGGGATCAAATTCTATGTGGTTGGTTTTATTTAGACTTAAATCCTAATGTTTGGGCTTGTGCTTAGCGACTAAAAATTTACCGCAGTTCTCGCAGACATAGATATCGTCGCTTCCTGAGATAGACGACCGCATTCCAGTAGCCACATTTATATAGCAACCCTGACAGACACCATCATCCATTTCCGCCACGGCAAAACCATATTTCTCCATCAAGCGGTCAAATCTGTCAAGGAGATCAACATCCAATTCGTCCCGAATCAGTGCAGCCTTTTTTTTCAGTTCTGCTTTTTTCTTTTTATCTGCTTTCCTTATCTTGATCTCGATATCCTGCAGCTTCCACAGTAGGCTAGCCCGGTTCATGATTTTGGTCTCAGATTTGGGAAGGTTGAGCTCGATCTCAGATAAGATTTTGTATAATTCACTTTTGTTCTTGGCTTTGAACAATTTTTCCCTGAACTCTTCTCTCCTTAAAAACTGGGCCAATCCCGCAAACAAATGATTAAACAATCCAGGGATAGCCGGATTCCATATCAAGAGAATTATCAGGTGAACTTTCTTCCCATCCAAGGCATTAAAGTCTAAACCTTTCTTTGAAAGGCCGACTACCGCGGCTACATCCATCCCTGTATTGACACGGGCATGGGGAAGGGCCACACCATGTCCAATCGCAGTCGTTTCCAAGCTCTCCCGGTCAATTATCCGGGTTAATATTGGCTTCTTATTTTCAATAAGATCCTCCTTCAGCAAAACATCAAGAAGTTCTTCAAAAGCCTGGATCTTTTCAGTAGCCTTAAGCTCAAAAACAATTTGGGATGTTTTTAAATAATCAATAAAACGTGTGCTTTTTAGATGATCATTATGCATGTTGAAAAAATATCATAGCATAAAAAATATTTTTCCTAAACAACATTTTTTAATAATCTGAAAATATTAATTTAAAACCAGAATTTATAATATAGTAGGAAGAAGATAGACATAAAAAATAAACTGCAGGAAATTCAAAATTCAAAGCGAATTCAAATTATCAATCAATCGGAATAATCATAAGGGATCATCGGCGGAAGGAACTCGTTGGTTTAAATTGAGGAAGTTCCTCCCTATTCTCAAGTATCTTGATGATCTCATTGGCCCAACGGGTGATCTGTACCGTTCCGTTTAGATCCCAATCATCCTCGATCTCATCGGCAACATTGTGATATTTAGATTCACGGTATTCTCTGGTTTTATTCAGAATGAAATCCTTGTTTTCACCGCGGGACGTTATCCCCTCGTGCATCCAGACTGCAGGAATTCCGGCCCTGGCAAAGCTCAGTTGGTCGGAACGGAAGAAATAACCAAGTTCGCCATTGCGCTCGGGAATATACTCGACATCGATCTTTTCAGCCGCTTCAGCACAGATCTCATCCAAGTCCGAATGCTTGCCTCCGATAGCATAGACTTCTTCAGTTTCACCCCATACATTAGCCATTTCAAAATTAAGATTGGCCAGAACATCAGAAGTTGGAAAGGGTAAATGCCTGGCAAAATAATCAGACCCCAAAAGGCCTTCTTCTTCAGCGGTTACGGCTACAAAAATAATATTAACTTTCAAATCCTCAGGCCGCTTTGAATAATAGCGGGCTAATGACAGCATGCATGCTGAGGCGGAGCAGTTATCGACAGCTCCGTTGTAGATCTGATCACCTTCAAGACTTTCATCTTTGCCTAAATGGTCATAATGAGCTGAAAGAATAATATATTTGTCCTTCTTGTCTTTATGTGTCCCTTTCAGAAGAGCTGCCACATTATTGGATTTTACCGTCCGGAAAGAGACTTCTTGTCTGACCCTAGCGTTTATACCTAAAGGAACTGGCTTAAAATCCATGGTTTCCGCCTCTTCCTTTAACTGAGAATGGTCAAAACCGGCCTGTTCAAGTATGGACGCTGCAGCATGACCTTGGACCCATCCTTGAAAGAAGAGATTCGTCTGTCTTTCCGGCAGGAAAAAACTCTCTTTATTATTTGAATTTTTCACAACATCCCAACCGTAAGCTGCTCCCTTGGTGTTATGAATGATCAAAATCCCCAAAGCACCCAGTTCAGAGGCTTTCTCATATTTATAGACCCAGCGTCCGTAGTAGGTCATAACTTCGCCCTCAAAAATCCCGTCCGGATAATTACCGGGTTCGTTAATTTCCACCAGCAGAACTTTTCCCTTCAAGTCAGCACCTTTGATATCATCCCAATCTCTTTCCGGGGCTTGAATCAGATAACCGCAGTAGAGGAGTTCTCCTTCCACTCCTTCCGGATTGTCTTCACGGAAACTGGTAACCACAAAATCATCTACAAGCTTAAATTCCTGATCGATCGGTTCTGATTCGGAAAAAATCTCAAAGGATGCATTGCTATCCGGTGTGCATCCTTTAAGGATAACTTCCTGCAGATAGCTCTCTTTAAAAAAGGGTTCGAGGCCTAAACTTCTGAAATGATTTTCCTGATATAGGGCTGCGATCTCAAGGCCGCGGCTTCCTACGGCACGGCCTTCCAAGAGATCATCTGAAAGAAAACGGATGTGGGCTTCGATCTCATTAGGAGTCACAAAATCTTTATCTTCTGCTTTTTTGCAGCTTATGGCAGAAAGCACAGCTGTAATTATCACGAGTGAAAGAAAAACATAGTTTGTTTTTTTCAATTCCATCCTCCTTAAAAAATGAGTCCTCTTTACTATTTAGCTATTTTTTTGGTAAAAATCAAATCTGATTAATATTTACCCGGAATCAGAATCAAAATTCTTCGCCATTGTTATGGGGATAACAATAACCTTTTCATCTGATAAAGGCGGAAACGTCACTGGAATGACTGCCTATGTAAGAGGCCAAACTGAATTGTATAATGGGTGACCCCAATTTCCACAATTTCCAATCTCCAATTTTAATAAAGTCCCTTTTTCATAATGAATAAAACAGGGTATAATTCAGTACACATATTGATATGCTGCAGGCATTTCAGAATTCAAAGAGATAAGGATGAAGAGATAATGCAACAAAAGAGCTTACTTATTTTATTCATTATTCTGTTTTTTGTGGTCTTGCTTTTCAGCAGCGATGAGGAAATAAAGCCTTACCCTATTTCCGGATTTGAAGACAGCGGGACTTATAAACTTATAGTCCAAGATACCGAGATTGGAAAGATGGAGTTCACTTTGAACCCCGACGGCCAGTACCAGCGCAAGTTCACAATCTCCATGGCCGGCCAAACTGCTGAATTCTTCATGGAAGTTAACTCCAATGCAGCCGGACTATGGGAGTCAATGGAGATTACGGCCCCGACCGATTCAGTAACAGTAAAGCGTCTGGGTGATAAGGCAGAATATCACCTGAAAAAAAAGGATGAGACCTACAGTGTAGAACTTAAAGACAATCACATCCTATACGACAACTACGGCCCGGTTTTTGAAGGCTTGATGCTTAAGGCCTACGATATGGAGAAAAAAGGGATCCAGACATTTTCCCGTTATATAGTGCCATCCATGACCGAAGAGGCCAAGCTGGAATTTAAGGCCCAGGAGAAGCGCAGAGTAAACGGCAAGGACTGGACTCTGAACCGGTTCGACCTGAGTTTGGTTGGTATCGATATCCTGATCTGGGCTGATCAGCAGGATAAGATCCTGCTCATGACAGTGCCGGTTCAGCATGCGGCTTATATCAGGGAAGGATTCGAGGACCTCCTTCAATTGAGTGAAGAAGACCCGCTACTGTCTAAACCTCAGTTTGAAGTAGAGAGAAAAACAGTCATGATCCCCATGCGGGACGGAGTTAATCTCTCCACAGACCTTTACTTCCCTCAAGCAGAAGGAGAGGACTCCCCCGCCCGATCGAAAGCATCCAAGTTTCCGGTCATTCTGGTCCGGACACCTTATATGAAAGAGATGAATGAGCTAACCGGGAATTATTTTGGAAAAAGAGGATATGCGGTGGCCATCCAGGACTGCCGGGGGCGTTTTGCCTCAGAAGGGATCTGGGAGCCGTTCATTCACGAACCCAAAGACGGTTATGACACCATCGAATGGCTGGGAACCAGGGAGTGGTCATCAGGCAAAGTAGGCATGATCGGAGCCTCTTATGTGGGCTGGGTTCAGATGTGGGCCGCCTCTGAAAATCCTCCCCATCTCACCACTATCATCCCCAATGTGGCGCCGCCGGATCCATTTTACAATATTCCCTATGAGTATGGTTCCTTCTTCATTCTGGGTGCCATCTGGTGGGCGGAGATACTGGAGAAGGAAGCCACCGGCGACCTGTCCGGCCAGGCTATGGCCCAGATCAATGAAAGAAAGTATGAAGCAATCCTCCAATCTCTTCCGGTTATCGACCTGGATGAAAAGATCTTCGGAAAGAAGAATCCTTACTGGCGCAAGTGGATCGAGCACAACACCAATGACCAATACTGGCAGCAGGCCAATTTTTTGGAAAAATTGAAGACTCTGGATCTCCCGGTTTTTCTCCAGTCAGGCTGGTTCGATGGCGATGGGATCGGAAGCAAGCTGAATTACATGGCCCTGAAGCAGTCCAAAAACAAATACATCAAACTCATTCTGGGGCCCTGGGGGCATACGGATCAATCCAGTTCTCAGTTAGGTAATTTTAACTTCGGCAAGGAAGCAGCCCCAGACCTGCAGACCATGTATCTCAGGTGGTTTGATTACTGGCTGAAAGGGATCGACAATAAGATCATTGAGGAGCCATTGGTTGAGTATTTTGTGATGTTTTCTAACCAATGGGTAAGGGG
>CAZLBV010000121.1:0-7246 GCA_964557845.1 uncultured Eubacteriales bacterium
GTAGATCAGTTGTTCCTTTATTTTTTTATCTGTGGTTTGTGTGTACATGTCTGCCAGAAGATCGAGTACTTCCGGAGTTTTCATTTGTCCGATCCAGAAGACAGTCTGCTCCCTGGCCTTTATATCCGGGTCGTTCTTGGCTATGCTGATCAGTTTATCCATGCTCTGCTGAGTTTTCTGCTGCGAGAATGCGAAGATCAGTTTCTCTTTTATCTGATAATCGGTGGTTTTGTCATAAATACGGGACAGGAGCTCAAAGCTCTTGGGATCTTTACTTTGCCCTATCCAGAAGATCGCCTGTTCTCGTGCTTTAGGATCAGGGTCCTTCTCTGCGATCTCTGCCAGTTTAGCATGGGCTCTGTCGCTTTGATGCTGTGAGAATGCGAAAATGAGCTTTTCTTTGATCTTATAATCATCTGTTTTCGAGTAGATCTTGGATAGAATGCTAAAGCTCTCCTCATCGTGGCGCTGGCCCAACCAGAAGATGGCGTTTTCCCGGACTTCTCGATCCGGGTCGTTGAGGGCTAATTTTTCCATTATTTCTGTGACCCTGGGGTGCTTGGATTGACTGAGTACAAAAACAGCCTGTTGTCGCAGCTTAGGATTATCGCTCCCGTCAAGAATTTTTTCCAATATTGGGAAAGCTTTTTCCGAATCGACATTTAAAAGCGCATTCAGAGCGACCAGCTTAAGCTCTTCATCAGGATCTTCACTTTGGTTTCCCTTGGAGATGCCGTTTATATATTTCCTGTAGTCAGTGATCCCTTTTTTAACCAGTTCTTCTGCAATCTGGATCCTCAGCAGTTTGGCGTCATCCACCCAGGAGCTGGAGGAAAAATCCTTTATTAAGGAATTAAGTTTGTTGATCGCCTGCTCCTTCATATTCAGCTGCTTTTCTATATTTTCCAGATTCTGTGAGAGTTTGCTAATACTGTATCCCAGCCAGTAAAAGGATTCAGCCACGTAGGCGCTGTTTTCAAAGTTTTTGGTTATGTTTTCAAAATTTGCGATGGCCTGTTCCCAGTTCTTTTTGGCTATGGCATTTTTAGCCTTTTCATAGGCCTCACGGGCTTGATCAGAAGTCTGCGCGAATGTAAGACTGCTGATAATTAAAGCTACCGTTAAGATCAATGGAATCGTTTTTTTATGTTTCATCTCGATACCTCCTATAATTTTTGTAAAATTTCCATTTTAAACATGACTTCCCTTTCTTTGATCAAATTCTTGATCCTCAAAGGAGTCTTATCGTCTTTGTCTTCCTGGTTGGCGATCTCCTTTAAAACCAGATCCAGATCTTCCAGGAGTTCCCCGGCCGAGGGATATTTTTGTGCAATCATTTCTTTTAGCAGGATATTTTGAATGAGGAGCTCTTGAGCAGCTTTTTGATCGATCAATAGGATACTGTTATTTTCATCGGCTTCCGGGTAATTTGCATATTCCAGCAGCATGGGTTTTAGCTCATCCAGGTGCTGATTTAAGGTGTATTCTACGAACTCTGCAGACGGCTGCTCTGGCCTGAGGACCTGTTCTTGTGAAGTAAACCACTCTCTTCCCGCCATAATGCCTAAAATAAAAACCGCCAGAACTGCTGCTGCGGCATAGGCCCAGTTAGGGACCAGCCGGAAAAAAGGTTTTTTAAATTCCTTCCTCATAGTATTATTTTCGATCGCCTGCCAGCAGCGTTCCCAGTTGGGCTGCGGCTCTTTTTCCTGGTTTTTGGTTTCATCAAGCAGGCCAAAAACCTTACGGGTATATTCTAGGTCCCGGGCACATTCAGCGCATTGTTTGATATGCTCTTCGAGGGACTTTTTATCTTGTTCATTCAATTCCCCGTAAAGAAAAAGCACGATGTTTTGTTTATGCTTTTTGCAGTTCATAAGTTTTCTCCGAAAAAAATGGTTTGAAATTTTCTTTGACTAACAAAACTGCCCGGAAGAGCTGTTTTTTAACACTGCCTTCTGAGCAGTTCATATATTCAGCGATCTCTCTGGTGCTCATTTCCTGGTAGTGTTTGAGGATGAAAATCATTCTTTGGCGGGCTGATAATTGCTCCAGCACAAGGTTCAGTTTTTCCTGGACATCGTTCAAATTTTTGGGAGACTCCGGATCCAGGGAGGGGTGGGAAGAAGGAACATCTTGTATCTCGACATTGTGATCGGAAGACTGTTTTCTTTTTTTGTTTTTTCTCAAAAAATCGATACTGCAATTGATGCAGATACGGTAGATCCAGGAAGAAAAGGTGGAATTGTTTTGAAGCTGGAATGTATGGAGGGAATGATAGGCTTTGATAAAAGTATCCTGCAGGATATCTTCGGCATCCTCCATGTTTTTGGCATAACGGTAAGCCAAAGAAAAGATCAGATTTTTGTTTTCTTCGAACAATGTACGAAACGCCTCCCTGTCTCCTGCTTGTGCATGTCTAATGATGTTTCTCTCATCCATTTTTGTGTCTTTTTTTTCTTTCATTTAATAAACGTAGGTACACCTTTATTGGTTGACAATATTTTAACTGAATTATTGTGTAGAAGATAGAAAACCAGAAATCTGGATTAGGAATATTTGTTTAAATCTTAAAGATTAAAAAATAGCTAAAGAGGAATAAATATATTTTAAAAAAAAGCTTGACATGGTGTATTTTAAGAATATACTGTGTATATTCAATAGTTACAGTGAGAGTTAAAATGAAAAAACAAAAAGGATTTTTAAGAGTGCAGGCCATACTTATCTTAGCATTTATAATATTGGCAATTTTGTTTGTTTTAATATGAGTTTAAATGAGGATAATCCCAGAGACTTGAAATAATGGAGAATAGGATGAAGAATGCTGTGGAAATCAAAAACCTGCGGAAGGAATATTCAGAATTTATCCTGGAAAATATATATCTTGATATTCCGGCTGGATATATCACAGGTATTATCGGCCCTAATGGTGCTGGAAAAACCACGACCATAAAACTCATCATGGGACTTATCTCACGCGACAAGGGAGATGTTGAAGTATTGGGGTTGGATAATCTATTAAATGAGATCGAAATAAAAAACCGGGTGGGTTACATCGGCGAAGAACAGTATTTTTATGAATTACACAGCGCCTGCTGGACAGGTAATTTTGTTTCCCATTTTTACAAGAACTGGGATGCTGATAAATTTGATAATCTGCTGAAGAAGTTTGAGCTTCCCCTCAAAAAAAGGATAAAAAATTATTCGAAAGGAATGAAAGTCAAGCTTTCCTTAGCCATTGCTTTTTCTCATGAACCGGAGATCATTATCCTGGATGAACCAACCTCCGGTCTTGATCCGGTGATCAGACGGGAAATACTGGATTATCTGCAAGAGTTCACTCAATCAGGCAGGACAGTTATTATATCTTCCCATATTACCGATGATATCACCCGGATCGCCGATTATGTGGCTTATATGATACAGGGTAAGATCAGGCTGTTTGAGTCTAAGGATACCCTGTTATCCGACTGGAAACGGATCCATATCAAAAAAGCTGCATTAAACCAAGAAATAATCACTGATCTTGAAAATATTGAAAAACACATGTTTGGCATATCCGGGGTAACCAAGAATTATTTTAAAATAAAAGATAAGTTATCTGAAGGGTTGTCATCCGGAGATATAAAAATCGAAAACGTGGGATTGGATGATATTTTGATCTCGCTGGTTGGAGGAGGATAAAATGCTGCGACTGATAAAAAAGTTTTCCTGGCCGTTTATTTTATATCCGATTTTATTAATAGGGATAGCTTTTCCCTTATTTAATTATGACCGTCTCACAGGCCCTGATCCTTTAAACCTATCTTTTGTGTTTATTTTGACGCCCTATCTTTTTTACGTTGCTATCGGAGCCATCTGGACACACGAGCAGATGGAATTTAAATCCAAAGGCTACTTATTTCTTAAGCTGCTGCCGATCAAAGATAAAGATATCGTGTACTCCAAATTCCTGCTAGTTTATCTATCTGTTCTTGTTTATGTAGTTTTTCACATTATTGCTTTTGCCGCTATTTTTAAGGACCCAACTATTTTTGGCCCAAGCTGCTCTTTTATGGTTTTAAACGGTGTTCTCTGCTTGCTGTTAGCGGCATTGGTCTATATAGTTATCTACAAATTTGGATTTGATAAGGTAGGAAAATATTTTGCTTGGCTATGGATTCTGATTTTGGCCGCTCCCTTAATTCTGGTCATCTTCTTGCTTCCCAAGATCGGATTAACCAGGACGGAGATCATCATGTTTGGCGCCAAGTTCAATTGGATCCTGATGAGCGCGGCCGGAACAATTGTTTATATGGGGCTTATGCAGCTTGCAGTTAAGGCCAAAAAATCATTCAGGTACTGAAGGAGAGATCGATGAAGAACAAAAAGAGAATAATGGTATCAGCCTTTATGCTGATTTTGGTTGTTTTGTTGATCCAGGCCCGGTTGATCTTTGCCTGTGACACCTGGGCAGCTTTACGTGATGCGGTTAGAAACGGGATCACCTTACTTGGGAAGAACAGCGATCGGCCTCTATTCGATTGTCAGCCCCTGATGTTTTATCCTCGTAATAAATGGCCTACTGGCACCACCATAAACCTGGGAAGAATTGAGATACACCAAGTGGAAGAAACTTATGCCACCATCGGATCGAGCCCATACTGGTGCTGGGGATATGAAGAGGGAATGAATGAATTCGGCGTGGCCATCGGGAATGAGGGTGTCTATCCCAAAGATCTCAATGAGAAGATCAGATCATTCCAGGAAGGCAAAGGGCCTGCTCTGGGATTGACCGGAATGGACCTTGTCCGGTTGGGATTAGAACGGGGCAGAAACGCCAGAGAGGCCATGGAGGTCATGATCGATCTTCTGGAGAAATACGGACAGTTCGGTTCAGGAATTCCGGGTATGGGGATGGAAGGGGTCTACGATAATTCCTATATCATAGCCGATTCCCAGGAAGCATGGATATTGGAAACCGCTGGAAAACAATGGATTGCCCGGAAACAGATCCAGGGGATCGCCTCTATCTCAAATAAGTTTAGTTTATCCACGGAATGGGACCTGTCCTCACCGGATCTTATCGATTATGCTGTTAAAAAAGGATGGTGGCCTGAAGAGAAAAGGGATTCCTTTGATTTTGAAAAAGCTTATATCGATGACTCTAAAGAAGGAAAACTCCGGAGCAGCAGAGCTTTGATCAGGCAGGAGTGTTCCTTCCGGCTTTTAAATGAAAAAAGGGGAGATATTACCGTTGACTGGATGAAAGCTATTGCCCGCGACCGTTCTTCTGATCCGAGTATCGATCTGGACCAAACCGCCAGCTCTTGTGTGGCTGTGCTTCCTGCCAGTAAAGAAACGCTTCCGGTATTTTGGTGGTGCGCTGCCACACCCAGCAGCAGCTGTTATATTCCATTTTTTGTGCATGGAAGCAGGCTTCCTGAGATCGTATCCACAGCCGGTACTTTCGGGAAGAAGGTGACCATTCCCGGACGGGCTTCCCAGGACAGCTTTTCTGAAGATTCCTTTTGGTGGCTGTTCCGGGATCTGTGCGATAAGGTCAATCTGGACTGGGAGCAGCGGAATCCAAGGGTGCGTGAGGTTTTTGATGCTTTGGAAGAAAAATTTGCCTCAGGACTTCCTGAACTAATCAAGAAAGCTGTTTACTTACGCAATGCCGGCGAGATCGAGGAAGCCGCTCTGCTCCTGGACAGTTATACTTCAGAATGTGTCCAAAAGGCGGTTGAGAAAGTCAATGAGTTGAGAGAATTATTCAGATCTGAAGAACTTGAGATTCCGGAGAGATTTAAACCTTTGGTAGGAACTTATATCGCTGATTTTGGTACTTTTAAGCAGGCAGAATTTAAAGTGGCAGTTAGAAAGGATAAGCTAGCCGTGGATATTCCGGGCCAGATGATGGTCGATCTAAAGGAGCCGGATAAAGCCGGGCTCCGCTATTTTGAAGTAACCGATAGAGTAGCGGTGTCTTTTGAGCAGCTTGAATCCGGGAAGGTTACGGCCTTGAAGTTCCACCAGACTTCTGTTTTGCCCAGGAAAAAAGATTCAGGTCCGGAGATTTCAGATGATGTGCCCGCTGAAATGAGGCCTTATCTGGGAAAATACATGGTTCCTAGGCAGAATAGGGAATATGTTGTGATCTTCCAGAATAACTGCCTGGCCATAGATATTCCCGGTCAGATAGTCATGGAGCTGGTACCGCCCGACGACAAGGGTCGCTGGGCTTTTAGTATCGACAGCACCACCTCTGTCTCTTTTGACAGGGACCAGAATAATGATGTGACTGCCATGCGTATCCATCAGATATTTACATTACCCAAGAGAAATCAGGATGAAGATAAAGAGACGTGAATAGGGGAAAAAAGTGAATAAACCTAAAGGTGAAGAGCTGTGTTCGTAGTTGTTTCTCCCATGAATCCGGACCCCATGTACAAGCAGGTCGCGGACCAGATCAAAGATGCCATTGCGTCCGGTCAATTAAAACCGGATGAAAAACTCCCCTCCATCCGGGAGATGTCGACTGAACTCAAGATCAGCATCATAACCATCAAGCGGGCTTATTCTGATCTCGAAAATGAAAACTATATCTATACCCGGCCGGGAATTGGTTCCTTTGTGGCTGATATCAACCGGGAGAAACTGAGGGCAGAAAAGCTGGATGAATTCAAGCAGGAGATAAAAAAGTTATTAAAGACCGGAGAAAAATTCGGAATTACTGCGGACAATGTGGTCCGTCTTGTCAAAGACATCAAGGAGAAAGACAATGGATAAGATAATGGAACTTAAGGATGTCACCAAGAAATATAAAGGTTTTACCCTTGATAATATATCCTTGTCTTTATTTCCAGGATTTGTTCTCGGGATCATCGGCCCCAATGGAGCGGGAAAGACCACCACCATAAAGATCATAATGGATATGGTTAAAGCCGACAGCGGCTCCATACAACTTTTCGGGAAAGATCACAGCAAAAATATCAAGGAAATAAAAAACCGTATAGGATATGTGGGGGAAGAACAGAACTTTTATAAAGACAAGAGCGTCTCCTGGACAGCTAAGTTTGTATCCTGGTTTTTCTCTAAATGGGACACCAATCTGTTCGAGTCTCTTTTATCCAGGTTTTTCATCAGCCGCTCTAAAAAGATCAAGGAACTCTCCAAAGGCATGAAGGTGAAATTATCTCTGGCCCTGGCCCTTTCTCATGATCCTGAGTTGATCATTCTGGATGAGCCCACTGCCGGGCTTGAC
>CAZLBV010000122.1:0-20212 GCA_964557845.1 uncultured Eubacteriales bacterium
TATAGGGTTTGTGGGTAAAGATATCGATATAATCCACATTAATGGATTTAAATAGCTTTTCTCTAAGGTAACGGTTTTGATCTGCCTCTCTGGAAAACACGGCCCTGATCCCGGCATCTCTGGTATTGAGGACGTAGATCTCTCCTGATTCAGCATCTTCTAGTTCAATAAATCCCACGGGTGGAAGCTCTGTTTCCCTGGGATCTGTAATCGTAATAGCGACGATATCATGTTTTTTGTTGGCGATCTGAAGAGATTTTTCATAACCTGAAGAGATAAAGTCAGAAACCAGAAAAACCACGCTTCTCCTTTTTGTGATTTTATTTAAAAATTCCAGAGCGCCGGCAATGTCGGTCTGGCTGCTCTCGGGTTTATGGTAGAGGAGCTCTCTTAGAACCCTTAAAACATGGCTTTTTCCTTTTTTGGGAGGGATGAATTTTTCCACTCTGTCTGTAAAAATAATCAGCCCCACCTTGTCATTGTTCTTAATAGCGGAAAAAGCCAGGAGAGCACATATTTCAGTAGCGATCTCGCCTTTCATCTGATCGTAGGTTCCGAAATTTCCGGAGGAGCTGACATCTACCATCAGTATTACCGTTAATTCCCGTTCTTCCTGGAAGATCTTGACATAGGGATGCCCCATGCGGGCGGTAACATTCCAATCAATGGTCCGGATATCATCCCCCATGGTATATTCTCTCACCTCGGAAAAATCTATGCCCCTCCCTTTAAATACAGAATGGTATTCTCCTGAAAAAACATCATTTACCAGACTTCGGGTAGTGATCTCGATCCGTCTGACCTTTTTTAGGATCTCTTTGGGGATCATTCTTTTATCCTTTTTTTCCGACCGGAATATTTAGATCTTATGGGTTTATTTATGATCCGTTCTTTAGGGCACCTCAATATGATTTAATACCTTACGTACGATATCTTCGGCAGTGGTTTCCTCTGCTTCTGCTTCATAGGTGACAATGACCCTGTGCCGCAGGACATCCAGTCCGATGGCACGAACATCTTCTGGAGTTACATAACCTCGCCCCCTAAGAAAAGCATGAGCTTTGCTGGCCTGGGAGAGATAGATGGAGGCTCTGGGGCTGGCACCATAAGCGACCAATCCTGCCAGTTCATTCAATTTATATTCCTCGGGATTTCGGGTCGCGAATACAATATCGATGATATAACGTTCTATTTTTTCGTCGATATAGATCTGAGAGACAGCCTGTCTGGCGCGTTTAATATCCTCGGGTGAAATTACAGGATTAGGCTGGGGAAGTTTCTCTCCCGCATTCAACCGCATAATTCCTAATTCTTCTTCTTTGTTGGGATATCCAATGACCAGCTTAAGCATGAAACGGTCAACCTGGGCTTCCGGCAGAGGATAAGTGCCTTCCTGCTCTATGGGGTTCTGGGTGGCGAGGATAAGAAAGGGGTCATCCATGGGAAAGGTGTTTTCTCCGATAGTGACTTGACGTTCCATCATGGCTTCCAGCAAGGCTGACTGTACCTTTGCCGGTGAGCGATTGATCTCATCAGCCAGTATCAGGTTGGAAAATATAGGCCCTTTTTTGGTACGGAATTCGCCGGATCTCTGATCATAGATCAGAGTCCCGATCAAGTCCGCGGGCAAGAGATCAGGAGTAAACTGGATTCGTTGGAATTTTGTCTGGATCGCTGCTGATAGAGTTCTGACTGCCAGCGTTTTTGCCAGGCCGGGAACGCCTTCTAGTAAGGCATGGCCATTGCTGAAGAGTGCGATCAATAAACGCTCTACCATATATTTTTGTCCGATAATAACCTTCCCGATTTCCGACAATAATTTTTCAACAAAAGCGCTCTCCTGTTGGATCATAGTGTTAATGGCTTGAATGTCTTTGTTCATTGTCTTTCTTCTCCATGGTTGGGATTAGATTGCTGAGTTGTTTTTTCAGGTCTGCGGAGAATTGTCTCCAGCATTCCTTCTATAAGGGTAAAAAAACGGGTGAATTCTTCCCGGTTTCCTTTTGTTCCTGAAAACTTGATCTCATCCGCTCGTGATAGGATCTCTTTAATGCTCTGAATTTGATTTTCATGCATATCCGTTGCTTGCAGTTCCTCAACCAGTTCATCCGTAGTCGTTTCCATAGCCCGGATCTTATATTTTTCTGAAAGAAAGCGGCGCAGAAGCCGGGACATGGTAGAAAAATCTTGGTCGAGGTTCAAGTTGTCCAGATCCCACGTGTTTCTCAGTTCATCGAGATAGAGGATTTCTGTTGGTTCCTGGGAGTCTTGGGGGATTGATTTTTTTTGAATTTTTTTCTTCCTTATGTAAAACATAGTCAATAAAACTCCAGCCGCCGCGAGAAAAAATATCACTAAATACAGCAGCCAGTTCTCTCCCTTTTCAGTTTCGGCTACCGGGTCGACCACCTCCACAGGAATACGTCTGGTCAGAAGGGTTTCATCAGTTTCCTCCAGGTTGTTATGAACTTTGATCGAAACACTCTCAATATAGGCCATGCCCAGGCCTTTAGGTTTAAGAGCATATTCGTACTCGCGGATGACCCGGGTGCCCTGTTCCGATGCTTCTGTCCGGTTCGAGGTTGAAGTACCTGAAATCTCCAGATTTGTCAGCACCGGATCATTAAAGCTTAGGATCGTGAAGATACCCGGATCCCCTGTCCAAGCCAGAGTTACTTTAAGATTGAGCAAACGGTTAAGGGGGATTTTTGTTCGATCTACTGCCGCAGACAGACTGAGGCTGGTCTCCTGAGATGGCTGGTAATAAGCGAGAGAAAAAAGTCCGGAGGAGATGATCAATAGAAACAAGGCTGCCGGAAAAATGAGTATGCCAATATCTCTCTTTTTGTTTTTTATTTTTTGGATCTTCGCTTTACTCATTTTTAAGTTTCCTTTGTTCTGCTTATTGAATGAATACGTTTTTAAAGTATTCTGATTATTAAATAGGCCGGTTGTTGATCTCCGATAATGCTTTCGTCCTCGGAGACCAGCCAAGCACAGATTTATAGGGCTTTAATTCTTATTAAACTTACAATTTAAAAATTCGATTCATTTTTTGCTCATTTTATGCAAGTTTTGATAAATTTTCAATATTTTTAACCTAGTTACTGATCTCAACGCAGTTCTGAATTTATTGATGAAGATCCCCCAAAAATTTCCAGATAACCGATCTATCTTATTTAATTAAAAGCAAATAGAGTATATTTCAAGTGGAATCTATAGATACCAAGGGGGCGCCTTTCTCTCCCCATCTCCCCGAAGGAGTTTTCTCATTTTTAATTAACAATCGAAAAACTGTTAAAGGACATGTATAATTTCCGAAGAAAGCCCTCCGCAGCAGCACGGGCATGGTCCCCTCGAGTGAAACTCGAGGGGAGTGCTGTGAGGACTGGGAGTGGTTTTTCCTCGCTGGGGAAAAACCACGTCTTTCAAAGGGATTTACACATGTTCTTTCCCGTCCTTCCGCTTCGTGGTTAAAAAAAATGGGGGAACTCCTCAATTTATTACATTTGAAATTATTATAGTTATGAATTATTATATTAAAATTGGTGAAAGCATGGTAAAAGCAACCACGATAATCTGTGTTAGGCATAAGGGAAAAGTGGCTATCGCAGGAGACGGACAAGTAACTCTCGGTAATACCGTTTTAAAGCATAAAGCCAATAAGATCAGAACCCTGTATAAAAATAAAATAATAGCAGGTTTTTCTGGGGCTACTTCAGATGCCTTTGCTTTATTTTCCCGTTTTGAGGCTAAACTTGAGGAGTTCAGAGGCAATTTAGCCAGAGCTGCTATCGAACTGGCTAAAGACTGGCGTTTAGACAGATCTCTTCGACAATTGGAGGCTCTCCTAATAGTTGCCGATGTAAACAACTCTTTTTTGATATCAGGAACAGGGGATGTTGTCGAACCTGATGACGGAATTATTGCCATTGGTTCTGGTGGAGCCTATGCCCTGGCTGCTGCCAGATCACTGATAAGAAAAACCGATCTGAGTGCCTTGGAGATCGTGAAAGAAGCCATGCTGATAAGTTCGGAGATCTGTATATATACAAACAACAATGTAACTGTGAAGGAATTATAAATGCCCATTATTCTCCCTCAAAAAATAGATGAAATGGGGAAGATGTCAAAAGAAATTGAATTGACTCCTCAGGAAACGGTTGCTGAGCTGGATAAATATATCATCGGACAAAACGCTGCCAAAAAAGCTGTAGCCATTGCCTTACGAAACCGGTACCGAAGGAGAAGGCTTCCTCCTGAATTGGCCGATGAGATAGCTCCTAAAAACATCTTGATGATCGGCCCTACAGGTGTTGGCAAGACCGAGATATCGAGAAGGCTGGCGAAACTGACATATTCTCCCTTTATTAAAATTGAAGCAAGTAAGTTTACTGAAGTGGGTTATGTTGGCCGGGATGTGGAATCCATGATCAGGGATCTGGTTCGATTTGCCGTTGACATGGTTAAAGAAGAAAAGCTTCTAGAAGTAAAGGAAAAAGCTGAAAGGAACGTCGAGGAGAAGTTATTGGATATTCTTCTTCCTCCTCAAAAAATAGCCCATCCGGTATCAGATGAGCCTACCAACATGGAGAGATTCCAAGAGACCAGAGAAAAATTACGTCAGCAGTTGAAGGCAGGTTTACTGGAGGACCGGATGGTCGAGATCGAAGTCAAAGACAAGATGGCCTCTCCCTTTGAGATCTTTTCCAATTCCGGGGTGGAGGAAATAGGTATTCATATTCAAGAGATAATTCCAGGGTTGGGAGGAGGCCGGTCAAAAAGAAGAAAAATGAAGCTAAACGAAGCCCGGGATTATCTTCTGGAAGATGAACAGAAAAGACTCATAGATATGGAACAGATCTCAAAACTCGCCATTGAAAAGGTCGAGCATTCAGGTATTATTTTTTTAGATGAAGTGGATAAGATCGCCGGCCGTGAGACCGGGCATGGCCCCGAAGTTAGCCGGGAAGGGGTTCAGCGTGATCTTCTTCCTATCATAGAAGGGACAACGGTCAATACCCGCTCAGGATTGGTGCGAACCGATCATATCCTGTTTATCGGGGCAGGAGCCTTTCATGTATCCAAACCCTCTGATCTCATTCCTGAACTCCAGGGGAGATTTCCCATCCGGGTTGAGTTGTCTTCACTGGATAAAAAGGATTTTATCCGGATCCTGACCGAACCTGAAAACGCTCTTATCAAGCAGTATATTGCCCTGATGGAGACCGAAGGGCTCAAAGTCGAATTCACTGATGATGCTGTTGATGAAATTGCGGAACTGGCGGAAAAGGTAAATCAGCTGAATGAGAATATCGGTGCTCGAAGATTACATACCATAATGGAAAAAGTCATGGAGGATATTTCATTTACAGCTTCTGAAATCAAAAAGAAAAAAATTATAATAGATAGAGACTATGTCCAAAAACAGCTCAAGGATATAATAGAGGACCAGGATCTAAGCCGCTTTATTCTTTGATGAAAAAACTGATCTGTCCTTTTTTGTTATTAATAATGTCGCTCTGGGTCTTATGTGGTTGCGGCATAAAGGGTCCTTTGGTAGCCCCTGTTATTAAACTCCCTCAGAAAGTAACAGAATTAAAAAGTTTGCAAAGGGGAGAACATATAATTCTTAATTGGAAAAATCCTGACTCCTACACCGATGACAGTCCTTTGACAGATATAGATTCCATAGAGATCTGGATGCTAGAAGAAAAGATCGAGGATGAAGAAACAAATGAAAAAATAAGTAAAGATAGATTCCTGGAAGAAGCTTCACTACTAACTGCCATGACACCTGTTGAATTGATAAACGCAGCCAAAGATCAAAACGAAGTTAAGGCAGATAAAGAAGAAAAAAAAGCGGCCGGTAAACCGGCGACAGAGAAAAAAGATGAAGAAAAAGTAGAAACAGAAACAACCGCAGCTGAAGAACGGATCACACCGGAGAAGTTTGAGTATCGACACAAATTGAGTTTAGATGAAATGAAAAAGAAGAACTATTCTTTTGCTTTGAGAGTCAAAGATGAAAAGGATAAATATTCAGAATTTACCGATCCTGTCTCTATTATCACAAAGATCATCCCCCTGCCTCCGACTGATCTTAAAACCCAATTATATGCTGATAGAGTCGTGTTGTCTTGGACTCCACCGGAAAAAAATATAGACGGGTCCTTTCCTGCTGTTATTGCCGGTTATAACGTATATCAAGTTAATGAGGAAGGAGAGCCGGTGCGTATAAATCCCTACTTTCTGACGCCTAGGGAAGCATATTCCATCTACCAAATTGAGTTTGGTGAAATTTACCAGTATTTTATTCGGGCTTCAGCTACTCCGTATCCCTATTATGAAAGCGATAACTCTGATATAGTTGAAATTGAAGTAAAGGATATTTTCCCACCTGCGCCGCCTGAAGGATTGGTGTCGATCATTGGTGAAGATTTTGTCTCGCTTTCTTGGGCGGCTAATCAGGAAAAAGACATTGCTGGTTATAAGGTGTGGCGAAAAAAAGAAGGTGAAGATCAATATAAACTTTTGACTCCTGATCCGATCACCGAGATCGCTTATAATGATTATGGGATTAAAAAGAATATAGTGTATTTATATGCTGTTTCTGCATTGGATCAGAACAATAACGAAAGCAGTAAATCCAAAGATTTAAGAGTGATCCTCAGGAATTTGAACAATGAAGATCTACCGTTTTAAATATAAAAAAAAGGTCTTCTATGGGATCTTGGAAGAAGAAATCCTTTTCCCGGTTGTCGGATCGATATATAGGAAATTCAAAACCAGTGAAAAAGGCATCCCCATAAGTGAGACGGTTCTACTGCCTCCAGTAATTCCGTCAAAGATAGTAGCCGTAGGCCGCAATTACAAAGATCATGCATCGGAAATGGGAAACCCTCTTCCATCTGAACCCTTACTGTTTTTAAAGCCGTCTTCTGCAGTCATTGGCCCAGATGACAGTATTATTTATCCCAAAGAATCCAAGCGAGTAGATTTTGAGGGAGAATTAGCGCTTATCATAAAAAAAAATACCCATAATCTCGAGAGCAATGAAGATGTTATAGATCATATTCTTGGATATACCTGTTTTAATGACGTTACTGCTCGCGACCTGCAGCAGAAAGATATCCAATTTACCCGGGCAAAATCTTTTGATACCTTTGCCTCGATGGGGCCTTGTATAGCCACACACCTGGATCCTGGTGATGCGCAGATAAAGACTTTCCTAAATGGAAAATTAAAACAATCAGGGAACACAAAAAACTTGATATTTTCGATTCCGGAGTTAGTCCGCTTTGTGTCACAGATAATGACACTTTTCCCAGGAGATGTATTAACTACAGGAACACCTGCCGGGGTAGGGCCGATGTTTCCCGGGGACAGAGTGGATGTCCAGATCCAGGGGATCGGTACTCTCACCAACCGGGTAAAGTAGAAAAAGACCTTCCAACTGACTCGCAGGTATGCAGCGAATCCCAGAGTAAAGCATGCCTCAGAGTGATCTTCCCCGGCTGCAAAGCAGCGGATTCACGCTCGACAACTACTGCATTACCCTCCGATGCCTTGTAACTGGGGACCCTCAGACCCAGCCTAATCCTTCGACCCGTTAATAATCCAGGTTATCAGGAGTATAAAATTGATTTAGAAAAAATAGTTTAAGTTTCTGGTTAAATTGTATTAATATCTAATAAA
The DNA here is from genome assembly GCA_964557845.1 of uncultured Eubacteriales bacterium. Lineage (GTDB taxonomy): Bacteria > Acidobacteriota > Aminicenantia > Aminicenantales > Aminicenantaceae > CAZLBV01. The sequence goes on from CAZLBV010000122.1 coordinate 7,699, forward strand.
AGTAGATTAAAGTATATTGCGAATACAAATTGATGAATGACAGCAGGACAAAAGATCATTTTTTCTATAAGGAGGAAGTTTAATGAAGATATTTTTGGATACCGCTAATATTGACCAGATCAAAGAAGCGGCCAGCTGGGGAATAATCGATGGGGTTACCACCAACCCTACTCTGGTTTCAAAGGAAAATAAACCATTCGAAGAATTGATCAAGATTATTTGTGAGATAGTTCCCGGTCCTGTGAGTGTGGAGTCGGTATCTTCCCAGGCAGAAGATATCATTGAGGAATCAAGGAGATTAGCTGAATTGGCAGATAATGTTGTCATTAAGGTACCCATAACGGTTGAAGGATTAAAAGCCATCAGTGTTTTATCCCGAGAGGGGATCCACGTGAACACAACATTGATTTTCTCCCCCAATCAGGCTCTGTTGGCAGCTAAGGCCGGGGCAAGATATGTCAGTCCTTTTGTAGGCCGCTTGGATGATATCTCTCATGACGGGATGGAACTGGTGGATCAGATAGTAACGATATTAAATAATTACGATTACGAGACTGAGGTGATAGTAGCCAGTATCAGACATCCTCTTCATGTTATTGAGGCAGCTCTTATGGGCGCGGATATTGCAACCCTCCCCTTTGATCCTTTGGTAAAGATGGTCAAGCATCCCTTAACTGATATCGGGATCACAAGGTTTCTGCAGGATTGGGAAAAAGTAAAAAGCCGTTGATCCGGAAGGAGGATTAAGGCTATGACTATTGAAGAGAAGCTAGAAAAAGTAAAAGAAAGAGCTCATCTGGCAGAATTGGGAGGAGGCGAAGAACGTATCAAAAAAAGGCATAAGGAAGGTAAGCTCACGGCACGAGAGCGGATAAATCTCCTTTTAGATGATGGGTCCTTTCAAGAAATGGATAAATTCGTTGTGCATCAGAGCCATGATTTTGGCATGGAGAAGAAAACCATCCCAGGAGATGGAGTCGTGACCGGGCATGGAACCATTGACAGCCGTACTGTGTTTATTTTTGCTCAGGATTTTACTGTTTTTGGAGGTTCTTTAAGTGCTGCCAATGCTGCCAAGATCTGTAAGATAATGGACCTGGCTCTTAAAGCTGGAGCGCCTGTCATTGGGCTCAATGATTCTGGAGGCGCCAGGATCCAAGAGGGAGTCGCCAGTCTGGCCGGCTATGCTGATATTTTCTTAAGAAATGTTCTGGCTTCAGGGGTTGTCCCTCAGATATCTGCGATCATAGGGCCCTGTGCAGGCGGTGCGGTTTATTCTCCAGCGATCACGGATTTTATCTTGATGACAAAGGGTCAAGGTAATATGTTTATAACCGGGCCTGAGGTCATCAAAGCTGTTACCCAGGAAGATGTGACCATGGAAGAACTGGGCGGTGCGGAGACACATAATACTCTAAGCGGAGTGGCGCATTTTGCTGCCGAGGATGAAGAGCACACTCTCGCGCTTATTAAGGAACTTCTTTCTTTTATTCCGAATAATAACATGGAAGACCCTCCTGAAAAAGAATCCTCAGATCCCCCGGATAGGATCGAGGATAAGCTTAATTATATTGTTCCTGATGATCCCAATCTGCCTTATGATATAAGAAAGATCATAACCGAAGTGCTGGATGATAGGTATTTCTTTGAAATTCAGGAGCATTTTGCTCAAAATATTGTGATAGGTTTCGGGCGCCTGAATGGAAAATCAGTGGGGATCGTCGCCAATCAACCTGACCATTTAGCCGGCGTGCTGGATATCGATTCTTCAGACAAAGCGGCAAGATTCGTCCGTTTTTGTGATGCTTTTAATATTCCTTTGATCACCTTTGAAGATGTTCCCGGTTTTCTTCCTGGTGTAGCTCAGGAACATGGAGGAATTATCCGTCATGGGGCCAAATTGCTTTACGCTTTTGCGGAAGCTACCGTGCCCAAGATCACGATCATCACGAGAAAGGCTTATGGAGGAGCTTATTGTGTTATGGCCTCCAAGCATATAAGGGCAGATATCAATTATGCTTATCCTACTGCAGAGATCGCAGTGATGGGGCCTGAAGGTGCAGTCAAGATCGTATACCGGCGGGAATTAGAAAATGAAAAGGATCCGGAAAAACTAAGGCAGCAAAAGATAGATGAATTCAGGGAAAAATTTGCTAACCCTTATATTGCCTGCGAGAAAGGTTATTTAGATGGGATCATCGAACCGAAGTATACTAGACCTAAGCTTATTGCTGCCTTGAGGATGCTGGAGAATAAGAAAGACAAAAATCCTCCCCGAAAACATGGTAATATTCCTTTGTGATGGATTAAAAGGCTGAAATGTTTAAAAAAATATTAATAGCTAATCGTGGAGAGATCGCCGTTCGTATCATTCGTGCCTGCCGGGAGATGGAGATCGAACCGGTTGCTGTCTACTCTGAGGCAGATAAAAGCGCTTTACATGTTCGCCTGGCTGAGGAAGCCTATTATCTGGGTGACTCTCGTCCCTCGGAAAGCTACCTTAATATAGATAAGATCATTCAGGCAGTAAAAAAAAGCGGGTCCGAGGCCCTTCATCCCGGCTATGGATTTCTTGCCGAAAATTCAGAACTGGTGGAGCGGTGTGAGAAAGAGGGAATAGTATTTATTGGGCCGCCGTCTCTACCCATGAGAATAATGGGAGATAAGATCGCTTCCCGAAAGAAGATGAAGGAAGCCGGAGTCCCGATAATCCCGGGAACTTTAGAACCCCTAAGGAATCTGCAGGAGCTCCGGGAAAAAGCGGCTGAAACCGGATATCCGCTCTTGCTCAAAGCTTCTGCAGGGGGAGGAGGTAAAGGATTACGTCTTGTAAAGAGTGATGAGGAACTGGTGTCTTCTTTTGAACTGGCCAGTTCAGAGGCCCAGTCAAGTTTCAGCGATCCTTCTGTTTATATGGAAAAATACATTGAAAAACCACACCATATAGAGATCCAGATCCTAGCCGATAGTTATGGAAATACCCTTTATCTGGGAGAAAGAGAATGCTCAATCCAGCGCCGTTATCAAAAGGTCTTGGAGGAGACACCGTCTCCTTTGTTGGATGATGAAACCCGCCACCTTATGGGAGAAATTGCGGTTAAAGCCGCCGCCGCAGTCGGATACAGGAATGCAGGGACAGTTGAGTTTGTCGTTGACAATAATAAAAACTTCTACTTTTTGGAGATGAACACACGGCTTCAGGTGGAACATCCTATTACCGAAATGGTGACCGGTATCGATCTGGTAAAATGTCAGGTAGAGATCGCCGCAGGATTACCATTGAAATTTAATCAGGAAGATATTAAGATAAATGGGGCTTCGATCCAGTGCCGTATTTATGCTGAGGATCCAGAGAATAATTTTATGCCCTCTCCTGGGAAGATTGTCCATCTTAGGGCTCCATCAGGAGGAATGGGAGTAAGATATGATAATGGAATTTATGAGGGATATACAGTTCCTACTGAATACGATCCTCTGCTGTCCAAGCTCATTACATGGGGAGTTACCCGGGAGGAAGCTATACAACGGATGAAGAGGGCTTTGTTCGAGCATCAAGTCCATGGGATCAAGACGACGATTCCGTTTTTTAAGAGGATCCTTGTCCATCCTAAATTCTCTTCGGGAAATTATAATACTCACTTTATTGCCGATCTCGAAAAGGAAAAATTAAGTGAAGATCCTGAAGAGAAAATGGCGGCCCTGATAACCGCTGGGATTAAAAACTTAGTTGAAAGTGGAAGAATACGGAAAACACAGGACAAAAGAAGGATAAACCCATGGAAATTACAAGGGCGTCTCGAAAATTTTGCCAGCAGGATATAAAATGAAAGTTTCATTTTGGTCGGATAACCAGGAATATATCTTAAACTTGAAGGAAAAGTCCGGCGGTTGTGTGACAGCTTCTCTAAATGGAAAGGAGTATCCGGTTTATTTTTCTGTTATCAATGAGGACGAGATCCTTTTGAACATTGGGGGAAAGATCTATAATACTCTGATCGATTCTAATTCTTCGGCTTATCTGGTCTATTTGAACGGGAAAAGTTATAGATGGGAGAAAAAATCCGCCTCAAAAATATTAAAAGAACATAAACCAAAGCTAAGCAGAAAAGATATAAATACTTCTATGCCAGGCAGGGTCATAAGAATTTTATTGAAAGAAGGAGAAACAGTAAAGGAAGGGCAGCCGGTGTTGATACTGGAAGCGATGAAAATGCAAAATGAAATTAAATCTCCGCAATCCGGCAGACTCATCCGGGTCAGACCCAAGGAAGGGGATTCGGTGGAAGCAGGTTCACTTCTGTTTACAGTCGGATAGGATCATTCTCTTTTATTACCATCACATTCATTTTTTTAGCGAAAAGTGGTATATTTTTATAGACAGGTTTTATTTTGATGTAAGAAAAGATGATTAAACGGATTGATTGGCAAAGTGTTTGAATCCCCATCCAAAAATATTTCTTGAAATCGAATGAAAATCAAAAAGAAATTTAAAGCTTTAATAATTATTGCCTTTATTTTTCTTTTGTTGTTTGCAGCCGGACTGGTTTTAAAAAATCATTTTCTAAAGAGTATAGAAGAAAGGATCCAATCGGCCTTTAATTACTCTGAAATGAAACTTTCGATATTCCCACCTTCTTTGATCATGGAGGATGCCAGATCGCTTTCTGCTTCACCTTTTTTTTCTGCCAAGAGAATAGTGGTAAAGATCTCATATCGGTCCCTTCTTTCCAGGTCAAAACCGTTTAATGTCATGATCGAAGAACCGGTTTTAAGGATATATGAGCCCATTTCAACCTCAAGTATAACTTCTCCTGGTTCTAACGGCATTCTGCCTTTTTCTATTGAAAAAGGACTTATAAAAGGAGGAGAGATTTATTATTGGGGCGATGATTTAAGTTTTCAAACGAAACAGATAAACGCCCTGTTCGTGATTAAAAACAATTTTTATGAATTTCAGTTGGAATCTCAGGAAAATATATTATCTATCGGGGATCTCTACCGTCAGAATATGGGCATTGTCCAACTCCTCATGAGAGGAAATAACGAGGAAATAGACATCCAGCGCATCAGGATAAATGGGCCGGATGCACTCTTCAGAGCTGAAGGCAATCTGAAAAATTTAAGGGATCCTGAATTTCATTTGGACAGTGTCTTTACGCTCAATATTGATTTGATCGCTGAGCTTTTGGATCTTCCCTTTGATTGGGAGGGACGTACTTCGGGAGAAGGTGTGTTAAGGCGTCAGGAAAGCTCACTCGGAGTTTCAGCGGATTTCTCCAGTGACTCTCTTTTTTTAAATAGCGTTTTTATGGGGAATACGTCCGGGAAAATAATGTATGTTGAAAATTCAGGAGGCAGATTAGATTTTAATGTTAAACGACGGGCTGTAAGACCCGAATATTTGAGATTGGAGTTGGGGAAAGATAGGATAGAAGGATATCTAAGAGGTGTTTATTTAGATCCTGTGATAAGCTATCTTCAGATTCCCTGGCCAGTTTCTTCCCCGGTATGGGGAACTTTTACTCTTCTCAACGATAAATTAACGGCAGAGGCAGAGTTCCGGGATGATCTGGAAACCGAGAGAAAAGGGAAATTCCCCTTCCGCGGGCCGGTATCGCTTGAATGGGATGGGGTTGACAAAGCTTTAATTTCGTCCACTGATCTAGAATCGACTTTTCTTAAGGGAGAGGTTGAGGCTGAGATCAACATCGATAAACAGCTCCACATCAATATTAATGGGGAAGTAAAGAATGTAGCTGAGGCTAGGGAGTTTACTTCCTTAATACTTCAAAAATCCTTTGATTTTCCAGAAATAAGAGGTCAAGGCCAGGCTGAAGTGGAGATCTTCGGTGATTATATTTCACCCCAGGTAAAATCAGAATTTACTGTTTCTCCTGGAGGATTCGATCGTTTTAATGCTGAGATTATCGAGGGTGAGGTTGAATTGATCGGCGAGGGATTTTTTGGGCGATTTAAAATTTCAGATCCTTTAGCCAGCGGCCGGATCGGACTATTTGCGAGAGAAAAAGATCTTAAGGTAGATATAAGGTTGGAACAGGGTCAAGTCGAAACGATTTTACCTCATTTAGATATTAATCTTCCACTTAAAGGTGAAGGCTCAGGTTCATTTGAATATAAACAAACGGGTAGTGATATCCAGGTAGCGGGAAATTTTTTTGGGAAAGAAATGACCTTTGCGGGACAGGATATTCAAGATGTCCAGGGAAAATTGGTCTGGGAAAATGAGTCTCTTGATTTAAACGAACTCAAGTTCAAACTCTTAAAAGGAAATGTAGAAGGTTCTCTCTGGCTCGATCTTCCCGGCAGAGCATTTGATCTTGATTTCAACTCCAGTGGTATCGATCTTTCCCAACTTGGATCTGCCCTGCAGGGAATATTTTCTTTTAACGTCAAAGGCAAAGGATTTTTTGGCCGGGATAAGGCTCAAGGCAGCTTTCAGGCCCTTGGTTTTGAGTTGCTTCCCCTGCAAAAGATGAGATCAGATGGGGAAATAGCTTTAACTTTTAACGAAAGCCTTCTAGAAGTGGACCTTAAGGGCAATTTCTCTCCTGGTAAAAATGATTTTACTCTCGATCTTATAGTGCCTCTCGAAGGGAATGGGGATGGATTTTCAGCTGGGATAAAAGGATCTTTCCATAATCCGGATCTCCTGCTCCCGTGGAAAGGATGTAAAGGGCAGGTAAATTATTTAGTTGAAGTTCAAGAGTCATTTGGAGAACCGGAAATCAAAGGGGCTGTAGATTTTAGCGGTCAGATTTTACCTTTTCCTCGATTTGCCCATGCAGTCAGAGATTTCTCAGGATTGCTGTTCATTAACAATCACGAATTGACTATCCGGTCTTTACAGGGAAAATTTGGGGGAGGTAATTTTTCCGGTTCAGGTAGGGTCAGGATCGGTGGGACCGGTGTTGAGATGATGGATATCGATCTTTTTGGCCAGGATTTTTTGCTGTCGCCAATGGAGAGGACCCGGGCATTGACTGACGCCGATCTGAAATTATTCAAAGATTCAAATGAATTTGTCCTACGCGGGGATATGATTTTCAAGCGGCTGCTGTGGAGAAGAGAACTAGATGAAAAGCTCACCTTTTCCTCAAGTCCATATCTTCAGACACAGCGAGAACCGGGATTTTTCGATGATCTAAACCTTGATCTGCACTTAATTGCAGAGGATGATGCGTTTTTAGAAAATTCTTTGGGCGCGATCAGAGGCCGTTTTGATCTAAGAATAACCGGGAATATATTTTCCCCGATCGTCCTGGGAGAGATCGAAGCCATAGATGGAGATGTTTATTTTCAAGATAGGCGGTTTTCTGTGCTTCGGGGCAGAGTCAGTTTTATTAATCCCCGAATGATCGAACCCTATATTAGTTTTACCGGTGAGACGTATGTGAAGGATTACAGGGTTATCTTTTCCCTGGATGGCCTCCTGGACAAGCTGAATCCGGAATTTAGTTCGTCTCCACCGCTTCCTCCTGAAGATGTCCTGGCCCTTTTAGCCTTAGGGGAGTCTTTTAAGCGGACCTATCACTATGACAGGAGCACTCAGCTGAGCACAGCATCTTTGGTTTCTTTTCAACTTTCCGAAGAAGCAAAGAAGCGGGCGGAGAGCCTATTCAGTATCGACAGGTTCCGGATAGATCCTTTTATCTTGGGGACTTCATCTGAAATGACGGCGCGTTTGACCCTTGGGAAAAAGATATCCAGGAATTTTTTCATTCTTTATTCAACCAATCTAACTGCTCAACGGGAAGATATATTTCGCATCGAATGGGAACTGACGAATGATTTGTCAGTTGTGGGGATCAGAAATGAAAGAGGGCGTGTGAGTATTGATGTTAAACTGCATAAAAGATTCTAACAGGATCTTCCCAAGAGTGATCGGGTTGTTTGCCGCCGGAATTTTATTTCTTTTAACTTTCCCCATATATGCAGATAATTTAATACAACTTCCTGTTATTGAGGAGGTAATAGTACAGACCGATGACGGTCTTAGAGAAGATGATTTTAGTGAATTGATCACCATTAAACCAGGCGAGAGGTTTTCCTATATCCGGATCAGCAATAGTATCAAGCAGCTATATAAAACCGGCTTGTTTTCCGAGGTTAAGGTATTGAAGGAAGGAGAGGATAAGATCAAACTGATCTTCTTGCTTACCAAAAATTTGCTTGTCCGGGAAATTAAATTTACAGGATTGGAAATTATTACAGAAAGAAAGATTAAAGCTGGGATGGAAACGCTGCGGGAAGGAGAATCGTTTTCCGAGGAAAAACTGCAGCGGGCGATCGATGAATTAACTGAAGCTCTTGAGGAAGAAGGCTTTTTCCACGCGGATATTGCAGTAGAGAGAAATAAGGATACTCAGACCGGACAGGTCGATGTGACATTCAGACTTGAATATATAAGAAAATATGTAGTCGGGAACATAAGCTTTAAGGGAGATGTCATTCTGACAGAAGAGCAGCTCCTAAGAAAGATGGATATAAAGGAAGGCACAGAATTTGTTCCTTCTGTTCTGGATAATGATCTGCAGAAGTTAAGAGAAACCTATACTGAAATGGATTACAGCCGGGTTGAAGTATCTGTTGAAGCCAAGGAGTTTGATAGAATCAGAGGCTCAGTCAATTTGATCATTCAAATTTCTTCCGGAGAAAAGATCGAAATTGATGTTAAAGGGGCCGATATCCCCAAAGAACTGCTCAGCCCCATATGGGAAGGAGAAATTTTTGAGGAATGGGGCTTGGCAGAGGGAGAAGCGAAAATAATCTCTTATTTACGTAAAAGGGGTTATTTATTTGCTACGGTTTCTTCCCGGATCGAACAGGACATGAGTCGAATTCAGGTCATTCATGTAGTTTCACCTGGAAAAAAGTATAAAATTATGGAGATAGAATTTAGAGGCCTCTCTTATTTTTCCGCTGAAAAATTGGAAGAAGAATTGATGCTGGAGGATAATATTCCTTTTTTTAACAGGATACTCGGAGACAGATTATTTGAACTGCCTTTAGAGATTGTATATCTTTATAAGACTTATGGTTTTCCCGAGACCAGGGTAGTTGTGAATTATGAACGGTATGGGAAAAAGGTTAAGCCGATCTTTTATATTGAGGAAGGTCCTCAAGAGATCATCGAGAAGATCTTATTTAAAGGAGCTCGATTATACGAAAGAGAAAATCTCCTTTCTCAGATCAGCAGTACTGAAGGTGGGCCTTTTTATTTACCATCAGTCCAAAAGGATGTAGAAAGACTGGAGTCTTTTTACTTGAATAAGGGGATCAGGAATTCAGAATTAAGGGCAGAAATCGAAAATTCCGGTAATGGCAAACATCAGGTTGTTTTTCATATTCAAGAAGGAAATCTTGTGACTGTAGATAATATTATCATTGCCGGAAATAAAGTTACTAGAGAAAACACCATTCTGAGAGAGTTGATGATCGATGAAGGCGATTTGGCCTACTATGACGAGATTCTGGCATCGAAACGCAGGCTGGAAAACCTAGGTATTTTTACTGAAATCAATATTGAGGAAATCCCTCTATCAACCGAACGTGAAAATCTCTTGATAACCGTTAGAGAAGGAGAAAGAAATTATGCTGGATTAGGTCTGGGAATTGAGACCAAGAATGAGCCCCGTTCCTTTGAGATTTGGAATAATGAATTCCGTCCAAGAGGAACAGGTGAATATATTCGAAGCAATCTTTTCGGAACAGCGGCTCAGGTCAGCGTAGTCGGTCAGCTCAGTTTGATCGAAAGAAGGGCCGTGCTTTCTTGGGAACAACCTTATTTTTTCGGGCTGCATATCCAGACCTATCTCAATGCCTGGCTTGAGCGAGAGGAGCGGGTAAGTTATAGTTATGAACGCCGGGGCATCAGTCTTTCGACCATCAAACCATTATCGGAAAGTGGAGACATGACTTTATTGACCGCGCTGCGGGTGGTGAGGACAACCTTGGTCGATCTTGAGATCTCAGAATCCGAGGTTGACCGGCAGTTTTTTCCGTTTTCTGCCACTTCTTTATCCGGCAGTTTTATTTGGGATAGAAGAAACGATCCCTTTAATCCCGCTGATGGGTATTTTTTAAGTTCGGTTCTGGAATGGGCTTATCCTATTTTTAATGATGAATCAAATTTTCAAAAATCTTTCTCAAAATTCCAGTATATCTTCTCGCCTATATCCAATCTTCAGCTGATCTCTACCACCAGATTAGGCTTAGGACGCGGCCGGATGCCCATTCATGAAAGATTCTTTGGAGGTGGAAGCAATTCTTTCAGGGGAGTCCTATTTGATGAGCTCGGTCCCAAAGATCCGGATTCCGGCAAACCGGTCGGAGGAAAGGCCATGTTGCTCTTTAACATTGATGTAACCTTTCAGGTATTAAGCTCTTTGGAGAATCTCCGGGGATCTGTCTTTTTCGATCATGGCAATGTTTTTGGCAAGCGAAGCCAGGTGAGCTGGTCGGGACTACAAAATGCTCTGGGATTCGGTCTCCGCTATAAGACACCCTTGGGACCTATACGGTTAGAATTGGGTTGGAATCTTGATCCGGAGTTTGGCGAGAAAAATCCGCTGTTTTTCATAACGCTTGGGAATGTATTTTAACATGAAAAAAACAATTGCGATCTTTTTCTTGTTCCTTTTGCATATCTTGTTTTCGGCTTTTTTTTGCTCTGGTCTGCTTAATGCTATGAACAACGAGGAGAATCAAGAGATAGTAGATCTTGTATTAGCCGTTGTCAATGAAGAAATAATTACTTTGTCCGATCTCAAAATATTTTCACTGATTGCTATGGTGCATGATAATCAAACCCGAAACGGCCAAAATGGGCTGCGCTCCAATCTGGAGCGGTTGATCGATCAGAAACTGGTCCTGCAGATGATAAATGAGGACACAGAAGCCAACGGGGCCGATATTCAAAGATTCAAGTCAAAAATAGAGATGTCCGATAATCGAGATCGATTTTATGAAGATCTTTCTTCTTTGGGATTGATCTATGAGGATATCCATGTTTATGTGGAGGAAATGCTACTGTTTGAAAGAATAATAAACCAGCGTTTCAATCGAGCTGTGGCTGTGAGTCTAAGTGAAATCGAACAATACTATCAGGAGATATATCTTCCCCTACAGCAGTCTGAAGGTTTAAATCCAAAGCCGATGGTTGATATCTTGGATGAAATTGAAAACGCTATAAAAAAGGAAAAATTAGATGAACAGATAAAGGCATGGATAGCCAAGTTGAAGGAAGAAGCAGATATTGAAATCAAGAACAGTGCGGTTTTTCTTAAGGATGAAAAAAATGAAAGGTAAGAGTATGACTGAAATCGCATTTCTTTTTCCCGGGCAGGGTTCACAAAGAGTAGGAATGGGAAAAGCATTTTATGAAGAATTTTCCTTGGCAAGAGAGATTTTTCATCAGGCTGACGACGTGCTTGGTTTTAAGCTTTCCAGCCTTTGTTTTGAGGGGCCGGAGGATGATCTGAAGCTCACCCAACATACTCAGCCGGCTCTGTTGACGGTAAGCTTGGTGGCTTTTCGCGCATTTGGAATGAACCCGGTGATAGCGGCTGGACATAGTCTGGGGGAATACTCAGCTCTGGTGGCTTCAGGTTCCTTAAAATTTGAAGATGCTGTCCTTCTCGTACATAAACGCGGACAATATATGCAGGAAGCAGTGCCTGTGGGTGAGGGGGCTATGGCTGCTGTCATGGGAGCTGAATATTCTGAGGTGGAAGAAGCTCTTTCACAAATTAAAAAAGGGATCGTAAGGATAGCTAACTGGAACAGCCGAGAACAGATCGTAATTGCCGGAGATAAGCCTTCAGTGGAAGAGGCTTTGATTCATTTGATTAGTGCCAGATCGGTTATGCTTCCGGTCAGCGCTCCCTTTCATTGTGATTTGATGAAAAATGCCGAAGAAAAATTAGCCTATGATTTAAAGTATGTGGAGTTCAGGGATCTGAAATTTCCGATCATCACAAATGTAGATGCAAAAATAATAAACAGGGGAGATGAAGCCCGGGATGCTTTGAGACGTCAGGTAAGCCGGCCCGTTCTCTGGTATACGTCCATGCAGCTCATGGAGAAAGAAGGTATCCGGTTGTTTGTTGAGTTGGGTTCCGGAAAGGTGCTTTCTGGATTGATGAAAAGGATAAGCCGGGAATGGCAGGAGAGACCGGAGATCTACCATGCCGAGGATCCGGAATCATTAGAGAAAGTCAGATCAGCGCTGCAAAAATTATGAACTAATTTTCATGCTTATATACACCCAGGAATGATAATAACAGCAAGAGTGAATGAGAGTATGAGTCAATGGGTAGATGGGAATTTCTAAAAATTGAGGAGTCATATTGATTTTTATAAATTTTTTGTTTTACTCTGACTTAGGTTTCGATTTTCTTCTATCTTCTGTTTTTTAGTCTTCTATCTCCCGGTTTTCTAGGTAGAAATCCAGATATATTCAGGCAAGTTGGCTGAGACTGTCTACTACTAAAAA
>CAZLBV010000123.1:0-2942 GCA_964557845.1 uncultured Eubacteriales bacterium
TTTTTTCTATTTCAAAAATATCCAGAGTCACTTCAGGAGTATGTCTGGCAGTAAAGATAACTGCCATGGCGTTTCGGTGTATCAGATCCTTTAACATAAAAGGGGCAGACAAACGACTGCTCATCTTGGTCCAGCCTCCGATCTCGATCTCTCCATAGGTGGGATGTTTATAGGCAGTCCAGGGTTTATACAGCTCACCCATAGCCAGATGATCATTAAATTTTAGTCGTTCCCGTTCCTGCTGATTACTGCCGCTCATCATGGCCATAACGTCTTCTTCAGAAACAGCGGCAGGCCGCTTGGCTTCTTCCAGGCTTTTAAATGTCTCTGAGGAGGACATGAATACTTCGCCCACGAATCCATAAGTCCCCATTATTTCCACCATCCATTCCATGGCATCTCCATAGGTGGTATAAAGATCTTTCCAGCTTATCATGTAACGATATCCGGGGAGGATCCTTTCTGCCTGTTCGCCCAGATAATCATAAACAGCCACATCTTGAGGGGGATATTCTCCTAAATTTTTTTGACTTGGTCCCCTCAAGATCATGCCTCCGAAATTATGGAAAGCCCATGATACACATATATTTGGATGTTTTTGGATCCATTCCGCCAGGGCTTTGATTCCAACACCGGAAAAAGGATAATCTCCGGCACCGCTTTGAACATACTCCGGCATCCAATCGAACCCCCAGTTCCGGTTAGGGTCAACATAACCTTCCGCATCTTCATTGATGCGTCCATCTCCATCATTATCGATCCCTTCCATACCTAAAACAGTCCACTCTCCTTGTTCACCGGGTTTCACAGGTATCATCAACCTTGGATCTTCCGGATCGGTTTTCAGTTTTCCAAAAGGGTCTTTTTTCCGCATCATACAGATACTGCCGTCACCATCAAGGTCATCGGGAAAATCTTCATTGATCAATCCGTCCCGATCGTCATCATGGGGGCGCCGAAGCCCGCGGTTGCTCGAAGGAGTATTCGGATCAACAAAAAAATGATAACGACCGTCCACATTGACTACAGGAATAATATAGAAACATTTCTTATCTACAAGTTTGGTTATCTCCTCATTTTCTCCATATTTGGTTAAAAGGTAATTAAGAAGATATAAGCATATCTCTCCACCTTGAATTTCATTTCCATGAATATTGCCGTCAACATAAACACCGGGCTTTTTCAGAGCTTTTCCAGTCTTGGGATTGTTGACTGTCATAGCATAAATGTCCCGGTCTTCCTCACTTTTTCCGACAACTTCAAGTTTAGTCAATTCGGGAAAAGCCTGGTTAAGTGCCTTAAGCGCTGTAACGACTTCTTCATAAGTATAGTAATGGTCGAAAGTAAGCGGTACATCTATTTTTCTTTCCGAAGGAACAGCACCTATAAATTGGACGGCTGCAAGGATCAAGGCCAATGATATAATCAGTAGTTTTTTATAACTAAATGCTTTCATGGTTATTTACCTCCCACCGTGATGGTTTGACTGTCATTCCAGGCAATATTGGTCTGCGTGTTCACCTTTATGTTTACCTGTTTATTACACAGCACTATCCAGCTTACCTCTTGGGCTTTTAACCCTGGGATACTTTGAATCAGAGTGCGTTTTTTCCCTTCGATGATCTCAAAATCTTCACCTTCCAGAGTTACAATGACAGGAAGGATGCGTGTATTACGCTGCCCCATGGCAGTCGGGTAGGGTAGATAGCCGGTATTCTCCACCCACACCTTCAAGCGGTAGAGCCCTCCGCTTAAAGCTTCAACTTTTGTTGATTTTATCGCTATCTTTGCTAGTTTACCGGCGATCTCAAATACCCAGGGAAGCTGGCCTTTCAGCAAGTCTTCGATCATCCTTTCCGGAGGAGTGTTGTTGGTAAAAGGTACAACCCCTCCGATCTCAACTTCACCTAAAGTAGGGTGTTTAAAAGGAGTCCAGCTTACAAAACCCTTTCCCTCCAATTCTTTATCTGAGAAAGCCAGCAGGCTTTTATCTTTGGGATCGATGCCTTCTTTACTGGGCGGCTTGGGCATCTGTTTCATCATTTCTGCCATCCGTTTGGTGGTCATCATGCCGTTTTTGACCGCATCAATGACCATTTTAGCTTTAAAATTATCAGGTGCCCCGGCGGATTTAAGGAATTCGTTGATCTTGTCTTCTCCTAAGGCGATAAATTCCTCATCTGTCATCTTTTCCAATTTTTCCGGAGTAATTTCCGGTTCCTTTTCTTTTTCATCTTTGGCTTCAGGCAAAGTCCAGAAATCCAAAGCAAAGGAGGGAAGGCCCAGATGATAATAGGCCCAGAGTTCGAAGGAGCCGTCTTTATCCTGGACTGGATCTAAACGTTTCGTATCCAGTTTATTCTTCTTGAGGAATTCTTTATATTTCTCGGATAATTCCTGATAGAACTTGAGATCCTCCGGAAGGGGATTAACCACTGCACCTAATCCCAGGAAGCTGGCGATCATAGATTCTGTAACTTCCATACCGGGAGGAACCAGATCTTGGACCATGTCCATGATCTCATCCAGAGTATAGGTTTTATCCGGATCCGCATTCATGAAGGAGGCAAATCTTTCCGGGATCTTTATCCTGGTCAGATCTGCTTCACCTTTGCGGCCGCTGCGGGGAGGATTAAGACAAAAATTGCTGGCTCCAAAAGTAAAAACCAGACCGATCTCACGATGGTCATTGACGAATTTTATCAATTGGAATGATTCTTCTTCACTTCCGGCCCAAAGGCCACCGTCTTCGGTGTGGAATTTAAAAAGATGGGGAAAATTAATACCAATGTTCACACCGCCATGGCCGTCTTCATTATATTCACCATCCTGGTCATTATCTATCCCTTCGGTGTAGAGCTTGTATATCCCGGTTTCTCCTTTGATAGAATCGGCTCTTTTCATGAGGCGGGGTTCACCAGAAATCGGCATCCATTCTCCCT
>CAZLBV010000124.1:0-3243 GCA_964557845.1 uncultured Eubacteriales bacterium
TTGGATAACAACCGGACTATAATCAATTCCATAATAAGTAGAAGGCCATTTGTCTAATCTGTAAGCTGCCAGGTTGGCGCAGCAGCCGGCATCCAGTAAGTTCATCTCTGGAGTTGGCCTGAGGAAAGTCTTAATATCAGGGGCAGCGCTGCCAACGATTGAAGGGTCTGCTTTTTTTAAAAATGCCCTGAATTCTCTGGATCTGAGGAATTTTTTGGGTACTTTAGAGAGAGGGCTGATTCCTGCTAAGAATTCACGGATGGCCGAACTATAAGCTTTACGCACTCGCTTGAGCTGCTCTTCATCCATAGGGTGATTATATTTGGAATGAGCCATCCTAAGCAAGGTTGTATTTTTATCAAAAAATGACAGAGAAATTCTTCTAACTTGTTTTTATTGGGGGATTCAGTTCTTTTTCCTATCAATCTTATGGATATGGGTTAATATCATCCAAATACATTCAACTTTGAATGCGAAAAAGAGCAGGCCAGAGCAGCATATCCAGGACTGCAGTATGAAAGGCAAAATAAGCACTTCCGGCCACGGCCAGCCAGTAAAGCGAGCCAGATCCTTTTGGTTGAAGGGTCATAAGCGCCCAAACCAGAGCAAGGGAGGAAATGCCCACAAGGATTAGAACGATCCGTATCCATATCCACAAGCTGTTGCTGGGATTAGAAACCATGGCATGGGTGAGCGGCATCCAAATTGCTGAAGGAATAAGGATTCCTAAAAATATAAAGTAAAAGAGACTAAAATCAAACCTGTCGGCGATTTGAGCTTCAGATGGGTTTATCCTAAAAAGAATAAAATAGACAAAAGCAAAATAACCAAGAGCGGCCAGGATCATGGAAATACCGTAAACAGAACGGAGCCAGCCGGTTATTCCCCCCCAGAGAGCATTGCCGCTGCCGGGATGAGTAACAAAACCATGGATATAGCTTCCGATAACAGCCGCCCCACCGAGCACATTAATTATGACCAGAATGATCTGTTGATTAGCCAATGTAATCTACCTGCATAGATACAATTAAAATCTCTTATTTTATTGGTGAAAGAATTTTCTGCCAAACTGTTATGTTTTTATCTGATTGTTGGTTGTAAAAATTAGCAACATGTTTAAAACCGGAAGATTTAAATAGGTCGATATTCTTTTGGTCATCTTGCCTGACCGTACCTTGCAGAACACGGGCCCCTTCATTAAGAGCTTGGCGTTCTGCCATTTGCAGTAAACGTTGGGCCAGCTCTTTACTATTATTTTCTGGGCTGACTACCAGATTCCCTATTTCATACTGATACCATTGAACTTTCTTAATTTGAACCACCGCTACCACTTTGTTGGTATCCTCATTCTGGATGAATTTATACTCATGGGCATACCTGAGAAGTTGATCAGCAGTGTAAGCAGATTTAAGCTCATTACTATTATTGAGTAATTCAGCGATTTGATTTGCCTGGATAGGATTCATTCTTCCCCTCCTTTTCCATATAAATAATAGAACAATTATTTTTTATTATCAACCGATTTAATGATTTTTTTATTCAGCATTGACTATAAGGACTATATAAATTAAAAATAATAATATGAAGAATGGGGAAAAGAATATAAAGTCAATAGGAGAAAAATTGTTGATCTTAATCTTCTTGACTCTTTTATTTAATCCTGCGGACAATTCCGGTCAGGATTTACACCAAGTAGGGAAAACTCAAGCGGATAAAGAGCGGGAACGAATCGTTTTATTGGAGGAAGTGTTCAGAATTCATGACAACCGAAGAGATATAATATTTAAAAATCCCAGAAGTTTTTCTCGATTGGAGGATGGCTCTATCCTTTTCTGGGATTATCCTTTTCTTTATAAATATGATGAAAAAGGAAATTTCATTTTTAGGATATTTAACTTAGGTAATGGTCCTGGGGAGAGCAAGCGCCCGGATGATTATTATTTTGATGGTGAAAAAATTTATATATATTCATGGATTCCGCCCAAAATTATGGCATTCGATCTGGATGGAAACTTCATTGAGGAACAAGAAGCTCCGCCGAATACTTTTGTATATGTGGGATATATTGATAACAGGATATTTGGGATCAGAGATGAGATCAGATATTCTGAATTCATACAACAAGAAGGATTTTTCGAAACTCCTTTCACGATCTATGAGATATCTTCAGATTTCAAAGAGCAGAATAAGATCTTTGGTATTCCAGTTCAGCATTATATAAAAAATTCTCACTGGTGGCGGCGGGTCATATTCACAGTCGTCCCACATGAACACTATCTATTCATTCTTCACACTTCGGAATATCAGGTTGATAAATTAGATCTTCGAACCGGGCAGATCGAAAGGACTATAACGCGTTCTTATGAGCGAAAAAAATATCAAGAAAATAAAAACATTCCAGATATTTATAATCCGGTCCCTAAAAAATTACTGCCTCCTCAATTTGAATATGTCTGGGACATCTGGTGGATCCAGGTTGCCAATAATTCTCTTTATGTGTTTACGTCAACCTTAAAAGAAGGCAGCAGACTTATTGATGTGTTTGATATGGAGGGCAATTACATTGATGCCTTCTATCTTCAGTTTCCTGATAATAGTAGGAATCATAATCCGATACACTCTTTGTTAACGGAGGATGGATTTTTATTTGTCCCTGAAGAGAATAATGAAACAGGCCTTGTCAGCATAGGAAAATATAAAATTAAAAATGAATAAGGTGTAATTAAAACTGTAATTTAATATATTGTCTGTAAATGTATTGCACAGCACTGATAATCTAAGGTTTAATATAACTATCTGCATTTTTTATGAATAATTCAGGTAAGAGAGATAAATGCCGAGACGACCGGATGCAACCCTCGTAATAGATGTCACCAAGTTTCATGAGTTCGAATTTCATGTCATGCGGGGAAGAACTGAATCCTCCATCCTGTTCGATCTTGATATCGACCTCAGCAACACTCTGCCCTATCTGGATAAGATTAACAGGGGCCGAGAGAAGAAAAAATTGACCTTATTCCATATCATCCTGTGCGCCTGTGTCCGCACCATAGCCTTACGCCCCAAGTTAAACCGGTTTGTTTCCAACCGGCGCCTATGGCAGCGCAATCAGATCATTTTCTCATTCATTGTGAAAAAATACCTGGATGAAAATGCCGATTCAACAACAGCTAAGATCTCATTTTCTCCTTATGAAACTCTTGATTCAGTCATAAATAAAGTCAATGATCATTTATATCGGGC
>CAZLBV010000125.1:0-8632 GCA_964557845.1 uncultured Eubacteriales bacterium
CACTGCTTTCACTCTAAATATTGTAGAACCTTATGCTTCCGGAATCGGAGGCGGCGGCTTTATGGTCCTTTATCTTGCCAAAGAAAAAAAAGTCACTACAATAAATTTCCGGGAAAAGGCTCCGATCAGAGCAAGTCCGGATATGTATATTCAGGAAGGTGAAACCAATCAAGCATTAAGAACCAACCATGGTTTAGCCGTCGCGGTCCCCGGTGCCCTAGCGGGATGGGATTACGCGCTGAAAAAATACGGGACAATGACTCTAAAGGAAGTTATACAGCCTGCTATTGAGACTGCTGAAGCCGGGTATGTGGTAAGTCAAACATTCAGCCAGATAAACAAGGATGAATATGAAAAAATCTTGCTCACAGCCGGAGAGAACAGCTGCTATCTAAACCATGGATTTCCCTATGAACAGGGCGATACGTTCAAAAATCCTGAACTAGCAGCAACATTTAGAATTATTGCCGAACAAGGAATCAAGGAATTTTATCAGGGAGATCTCGCCAAAAAAATAGTCTCCGCAATTACAGAAAAAGAAGGGATTTTAGGTCTCGATGACCTTAAAGCCTATGCAGTGATCGAACAGGAGCCACTGATAGGGGCCTACAGAGATTATATCCTGTATACGGTTAGACCCCCGGCATCCGGAGGTCTGCATATTATCCAACTGCTGAACATCCTAAAAAAATGGCCTTTGGAAAAATGGGGCCATAACTCGCCTGAATACATTCATCATTTAAGTGAAGCCCTCCGTTTTATATTCGCAGACCGGGAGCATTATCTGGGAGACCCGGAATTCGTCGACATACCTATAGATCAATTGATCTCTGAAGAATACGGTGAAAATATTGCTTCCCTCATTAACCCAAAAAAAACAAGCGAAAATTATCCTTTTACTGAATTTAACGAAGAAATTCATCAAAAAGAGAATACCACCCATCTCTGTGTGGTGGATAATAACGGAAATATCGCATCCATGACCCAATCGATCAACCACTTTTTCGGATCAGGGATAGTACCCGAGAAATGCGGTTTTCTATTGAATAACCACATGGACGATTTTTCCAGCAGGCCGGATTCAGTGAATGCTCCCAGACCAGGGCTAAGGCCTGTTAGTTCCATGGGCCCTCTGATCCTGTTTAAGGAAAGATCACCCTTTCTGGTTTTGGGCTCTCCCGGAGGAACCAGGATATTTCCCAGTCTGACACAGATCATTGTCAACATCGTTGATTTTAATATGGATTTGGATGAAGCCATCGAGGCTCCCCGGTTTTTCAGCTATTCTATTAGAGGAAAGAAGAGACCTGTGTCAGTCGAATCCCGGATCCCAGCAGCAGTACTGAGTGTCTTGGAGAAACTAGGGCATCAGATCGAGATCCGGGAAGCCTATGACACCTATTTCGGCGGCGCTCAAGGAATCATGATTCTGAACAAAGAGAGACTATTACAGGGAGGAGCCGACTCCCGGCGGGATGGATATGCCGCCGGTTATTAACCTAATCAAGGAAAAATCAAATGAAAAAATATTTTTTATACCTAAGCATATCAAGCTTGTTCTGGATAACCTTACTGCATCCCGCTAATATTTTTTGTGAAGAACCAGAAAAATTCGACCAACCGGTATTGATCACATCTGCCGGTCAGAGCGCTGAAGTTCAGTTGGCAAATGTCTTAGCAAAACGGGCAGAAATTGAGGCTGAATTAATAAAAACTCCATCAATAAATGATCTTGAAGGCATAAAATCCGTGATTCTGGTTATCGGGGTGAGTTTAAAAGGATTGGGAGCCGCCGGCCTCGATGTCGAACAAGAAAAACAGCGAGTAAGCCGGATCATTCAATCCATAGAAGAAAAAAAATTGCCCATCATCAGTCTTCATCTCGGCGGAGAAGCAAGGAGGGGAGATCTGTCAGATGAACTGATCTCTTACTGTGTTCCCCGGTCAAAGTCTGTGATCGTGGTTAAATCAGGAAATCAGGACGGATTATTTAATTCTTTATGTGAGGCCAATAATATTCCTTTGATCCAAGTCGAAAGAACAGCTGATGCCTTGACTCCCTTAAAGGATCTTTTCTACTGACTGTTCTTGTTTTTCAAGGAATGCTTATGACCTCTGCTTGAAAATCAGGTTAACCTTGGGATATGAAGCGCTGATCTTTCTTTCCATGGTGGCAGTTTTTGCTGTCCTTGCCATGGTATTTAAGCTTCCCATAGGCATTTCCTTGGCTTTATCCGCTCTGGCTGGAGCCTTTCTGGGAGGCGAGGGTTTGGCTGTCCGCCACTTGGTCGAAGGCAGCTTTGGCTATTTCGATACCATACTTGTCATTGTCTGCGCCATGATCTTTATGCAGGTATTAAAAGCAGCAGGCATATTGGATACGGTAACAACCAATCTTTTAAAAACCTTTTACAGCAAGAAAACCGCATTATTACTCACCATGATGTTCATCATCATGTTCCCTGGGATGATAACAGGATCCTCAACCGCCGCCGTTCTCAGTACCGGCACCCTGATCGCACCTGTAATGATAAAGCTGGGTTTGCCTCCTATAAAGACCGCTGCCTTTATTGCGATGGGCGGAATTCTCGGAATGCTGGCTCCTCCGGTAAATATCTTGGTTATGATCATGGGAGGCGGAGTTGATATGCCTTATATGGGCATAACGATCCCTCTCCTTATCATCGTCGTTCCTTTGGCTGTGATCTTTTCTCTCTATATGGGGCGGGAGATAAAAGTAATAGAGTATGGCCAGATGATAAAAATTCTGCCGGTCATCCCTGAAAAAAAAAGCGGATTTCTTTTATATCTTCCTCTGGTGATCCTGATTATTTTCCTGGCCGCCCAAAGCATATCCGTACCTTATTTATCCGACCTAGGCATTCCGGCTGCCTTTCTCTTCAGCAGTATTATCGGCCTTTTCTGCGGACGGCCGTTTAATTTTTTCAAAGCAACTCAGGATGCCCTTAAGGAAGCTATGCCCATCCTGAGCATTCTGGTCGGAGTAGGTATGTTTATCCAAGTGATGACTTTGACAGGAGGAAGAGGATGGACAGTTATTTCTTTTCTGTCTCTGCCGCCTGTGCTGCTCTATTTGGGGATCGGAGTGAGCATGCCTTTATTCGGAGCGGTATCCGCATACGGATCAGCTTCGATCTTAGGAGTTCCTTTTATCCTGGCGCTTATCAATAAGAATGCCGTGATAACATCCTCGGCCCTCTCTGCGATCGCAGGATTGGGGGACCTGATGCCCCCTACTGCATTAGCCGGTATATTTGCAGCACAGGTGGTCGGAGAAAAAAATTACTTCAAGGTACTGAAATATTGTCTTCTTCCTGCGGCCATTGAGCTGGCTATGGGGATCGCAGTTTTACTTCTGGCACCTTTATTAGATAAAATCATATAAAAAATGCAAATCTTATATCAAATTCTCGTCTTATACCTGACCGTCAATCTTATCTGGCATCTTTTTAGAGAAAAAAAATTCCTAAATCAAGTGAGTACGGCTCTGGTTCTCATTATTTTTCTACTAAGGCTTTTTTTGATCAAATAATCATGCAAACTTTCCCTAAACCTTTTATAACTTCCATATTATTACTGGCAGGCACCTTGTTGCTGTGCGTGATCTCAGGAAAAGAATTTATCGACCAGCATTCCAGGGAACAGATTTTTCCTTCAGAGGGATTAACACAAAAAAAATATTTAAGTTCTTATTTTCATGATTTAGAAAATACTGCGGGGGATACGGAAGTATATATATTTCAAGGAGAAAAAAAGGGAGGCCATATTTTGATTCTGGGAGGGACTCATCCTAACGAACCTGCAGGTTTTATAAGCGCCGTACTGTTGGTAGAAAACTTAGTTGTAAAACAGGGAAAAGTGATAGTGCTGCCGCGGGCAAACAATTCAGCATTTACCCATAATGATCCCTTTGAGGGAAATCCCAGACGATTCTCACTCGAGACAAAAAAAGGGAAACGCTGGTTCCGCTTTGGGTCCAGATTGACTAATCCCGTACACCAGTGGCCGGATTCATCGATCTATATCAATCCTGCAGGACAGAAACTGTCTGGGATGGAGAGCAGGAACCTAAATCGCTGTTACCCTGGGAAGGAGCATGGTAATCTAACCGAAAAAATTGCTTTTGGTATCATGCAGGTTATCCGGCAGGAAAAGATCGATCTGGCTATAGACCTTCATGAAGCCGCTCCTGAATATCCAGTAATCAATGCTTTAGTTTTCCATGAGAATACATCTGAACTCGCAGCTACAGCAGTCATGGAAGCACAGTTCGAAGGGATAGACATTAGATTAGAGGCTTCTCCTGAAAATCTTCGGGGCCTTTGCCACCGCGAATGGGGAGATTCCGCGGGAATCTTGGCTCTTCTGCATGAAACCGCCAATGCCTCCCACGGCAGACTGAAAGGAAAGACCTCAGCTACTCTTATAACTGAGGGAAAAGACAAAAACTACATTAAAGCCGCAAAACTGGGACTTTTATTTGTAGAATTTGATGAGAGCGGTATTTCTCTTGAAGAAAGGGTAAACCGTCACCTTATAATAATGAAATCCGTAATCTTCAGCCTTCAAGAACTGTTTCCTGAAAAGAGGATCCAACTCACAGCTTATCCTGAATCGGAAAGGTTGGAACAAGAAGGATTCAGTGCCTTACTAAAATCGCTTCAATGAGGCTAAGTTAAGATTTTACCTATATTTAGGATTGACAAAGAAACTAATCTACGTTAGTATAAGCGTTTCTTTATTCGGTATAAAAAATGGAAATAATCGTTGCAGAAGAGTCTGGTTTATGTTACGGCGTGAAACGAGCGCTGCAGATCGCAAAAAAAACCAGAGAAACCAGGGGTTCGAACATTTATACCTTCGGAGACCTTATCCATAATCCGCAGGTCATCTCAGATCTTGAAAATAAAGGAATACATTCGATCGATGATCTGGATAAAATTAACTCCGGTACGGTTATCATCCGAAGTCATGGTGTGTCCCCTAATATTTATATTAAATTGGCTGAAAAAAACATCGAGATCGTGGATGCTACCTGTCCCATCGTAAAAAAAATTCAAAAACTCGTAGAAAAATTAGCCAAGAAAGAAGAAGAGATCATAATCGTCGGAAATAAGGAACATCCCGAGATCCAAGGCTTGATAGGATACAGCCGAGGAAGAGGGATAATCGTTGAGAACGAATCCCAAGTAAAAAACCTTTTGCCCGGAAAAAGAAGAGTGGTTCTTGCTCAATCTACTCAAGACCTCTTTTTATTAAAAAGGGTCGTAGCTTCCCTCATTGAAATAACCGAAGAACTAAAAATCTACAATACCATCTGTCAATTCACCCAAACACGTCAAAACTCAACTTCACAACTGGCTGCTCATGTTGATGTGCTTTTCATTATAGGAGGGAAAAACAGCTCCAACACAAGAAAGCTCTATGAGATTTCCAAACGCATTCTGCCGAAAACCTATTTTATTGAAAATTCAGACAAAATCACTCCAGCCATGCTTGAAGGAGCTAAAAAAATCGGCCTTTCCGGCGGTGCCTCAACGCCCCCGGAAGCAATTCAAGACGCTGTGGTAAAGATCAAAAATAGCTTCACTCAACAACAATATCAAAGGGAGAAAATCAGCTAATGACAGAACCAACCAAAAAACCTAAGAACGAAGAAAATATCAGTTCAAAAGACTACGAACATCTCATCGATCAGTACCAGTTTAAAACACAGGAATTAAAACTGGGTAATCTTGTAACCGGGAAGGTGATAAGAATAACAAACTCACATATTCTGATCGATGTCGGATCTAAGACAGAAGGACTTATTCCTGCTGAAGATTTCCAGGACAATCCTGAATACCTGAAAAAGATAAAGCCCGGGGATGAAATCGAAGCCATACTTGAAAAAAGCAACTTAAAAGAGGGATACTATGTTCTGTCCAGAAAAAGAGCCATCGCTCAGAAAGCTCTGAATAATCTTGAAAAAGCGTATATTCATAACAACTGGATAATCGGAAAAGTCACTCAAAAGATCAAAAATGGCTATGTTGTAAATGTGGGAATAGATACCTTCCTTCCCGATTCCCATGCCGATATAAAAATCGTCAAGAACCCTGAGGAGCTTATTGGAAATCTGTTTAAATTCAAAGTAATCAAGTTCGATCGCAAAACTGAGAATGCCGTATTATCGCGCAAAATTCTCCTCCTGGATGAAAGGCAAAAACGCAAACAGCAGGTTTTTTCTAAGATCGAAGTTGGAATGAAAGTAAAAGGACAGATAAGATCATTGACTAATTTCGGTGCCTTTGTGGACATAGGGGGAATCGAAGGTCTCCTCCACATATCTGATATGTCCTGGGGAAAAATCAATCACCCATCTGAACTATTTGACATTGGCCAAGAAATCGAAGTGGTCATTCTTGATATAAATGAAAAAGAAGACAAAATCTCACTAGGCTACAAACAGCTGACTCCCGATCCCTGGGAAAACATAGAGGACAAATATCAAATTGGAACCATAGTGTTGGGAAAAGTGGTAAGCCTTACTGACTTTGGTGCTTTTGTAGAACTTGAGAAGGGGGTTGAAGGCCTTGTGCACATTTCCGATCTTACTTGGGCCCGTAAGCTTATCCACCCTAAGAAAATATTGTCTGTCAGTCAAGAAGTGAATGTCAGTATATTGGATATTAATGCTGAAACCAAAAGGATATCCTTAGGTTTAAAGCAGGCAACTACTCATCCCCTTGAACTTTTAAAACAGAAATTCAGCCCCGGTTCCCGGGTTAAGGGGAAGATAACCAGTATCACTGATTTTGGTGCTTTTATGGAAGTAGAAAAAGGAGTTGAAGGGCTCATACACATTTCAGATATCAGCTGGAAAAAAATAAAGCATCCTTCTCAGATTCTCAAGGTAGGAGAGGAAACAGAAGCCATCATTTTAAACATTGATGTTGAGAAACAAAAGCTTTCTCTCGGAATAAAACAACTGGAAGGAGATATCTGGGAAGATTTTTTCAAACGCCAGAAAGTTGGGGATCTTGTTGATGTTAAAATCGTCAGGATCACTGATTTTGGAGTGTTTGTTGAAATTCTGCCTGGGATCGAGGGCATTGTTTTCTTATCCGAACTCAGTGATAAAAAAATCGATGATCCTTCTGAAGCTTTTGCAGCCGGTGAGCAAAGAACAGCTAAAATATTGAAATTGAATACCAGGGACAAGAAAATCTCCCTCAGTTTTAAACAGGCTCAACTGGAACTGCAAAAACGCGACTACCAGAAATACGTCCAGAGTCAGGATGACAGGCATACCTTGGGAGATCTTATAATGAGCCAACTAAAAAATCTTCCTGCTGCCAAAACCAAAGAAGTTAAACAAATAAATGTGGAAACAGCTGAAAAGAAGGCAAAAGGACAAAAAGCAAAAACCGCCGAGATCGAGAAAGAAACCTCTAAAGAGAAAAAAGATAACTTGCCTGAAAAAACAGCTGCAGAAGAACAGGTTGACAAAAAGATAACTCAGAAAACAAAAACATCAAAAAAAGAAAAAAAAGCTCCTGAAAAAAAGAAAAAATCAAACCTTAAAGAAAAGGAGGAAAATACCAACAATAAAATAAAAGAAACGAAAAAAACGAAGGAAAGCCATAAATCTAAGGAAGAAAAACCAGCCAAAAAGGAGGGAAAAGATGATAAAAGCTGATTTAGTCAATAAAATCGCAAAAGAGATGAACATCTCTAAACAGGAGGCAGAAACAGGGGTGAATCTTTTTTTCCAAACCATCAAAGAGGCTATTCAAAGGGGGGAAGAAATTGAATTAAGAGGTTTTGGCAGCTTCCGTTTTCGCAAGAGAGGACCTCGTTCAGGAAGAAACCCCCGCACTGGAGAGCCTGTAAAGGTTGCATCTAAAAAAGTGCTTTACTTTAAACCAAGCAAACTTTTAAAAAGTTTAATAAACAAAAAATAATGAAATATATTATCGCTCCCTGGAGAAAAGAATATATTTTACAAGCGTTCGAAATGGATGAATGTATTTTCTGCAAAGCTCTAAACTTAAATGATGACAGTAAAGCTTATATTCTCCATCGGGCAGAGCATAACTTTATCATTCTAAACAGATATCCTTATAATCCCGGCCATTTGATGATAGCCCCTTACAGACATCTTGACTCCATTGAAAAAGCCAAAAAGGAAGAAGCCGTTGAAATGACAGAGCTGCTTCAACTATGTCTTAAAATCCTGCGAAAAAAATACAATCCGCAAGGATTTAATACCGGGATGAATCTAGGGCGCAGCGCAGGTGCCGGCGTTACCGGCCACTATCATCTTCATATCATCCCGAGATGGACCGGGGACTCGAATATAATGCCGATAATTGGAGAAACTAAAGTAGTGCTCGAAGATCTTAAATCAACATATGATCAGCTTGTTCCACTGTTCAAGGAGGCAATATAAATATATTTATTGATATTTTAAGAGAGAATATCTGATATATGAGAGTGGTGGCTTCCCGGCCTCCCATTAATGGATGAACATACTGAATGAAACAAAAATAGAGGTGCAATAATGTTAAAATCGATGCGAAAAAACATAAAATCCCTGGCTCCTACACTCTGGTTTGTAATCGCTGCC
>CAZLBV010000126.1:0-7114 GCA_964557845.1 uncultured Eubacteriales bacterium
GAGGGGGATATATTTATCTCTGACCTTGTCAGGATCAGATATTTCAATTTTAAATTCGTTTGGATTGTCCGATAACATATGAGCAGGGGTATAGGATATGCCTGAGGCCGCCGGGCTTCCGACTATTCCGTGGTTTTTCCCGGTAGGCTCGGATATAACATAGGCTTTGAGCTCATTGTTCCAGTAAGCATACTGGCCTCCGATGCCGGCCGGCCACATGGGCTGTAGAACCGGGATAAAACTGCAGACGATCGTCAATGGTTGAGTTGAATCGACATGAAAGAGCAGCAGTGCCCCAGGCTCATCTATAGGAGTAATGTAGGAGGCTTCAACAGTGAAGGATTGATAGGTGTATCTAATGGTGACAGCTTCCGGTGTTACAGATATAGAGCGGACAGTATCTTTTCCTGAAATAAGGCGGGTGCTGTCCCCAGTTAGAAATGAAACTTGAAAATTACGGAAAAGTTTAAGAGGGTAAGCCCAGGCTTCGAAACTGCCGCTTTCATCTGCCAGGATCACAAATTTCCGTCCTGCTTTGTTGAAAGGGTTTCCAGGCTGAGCTGGATGTTCAAGGGATATTTCATTGGTTTTTAAGAGAAAAAAAGGTATGGTGCCGTTCTGGGGATATGCAGGTTTAGTGCAAATCAATGCCCATAAAACAATAAAAAGTCCGGATAAAACAAATTTCTTCATCTTGCCCCCGTTTTAAATAGATTACAAGGAAATGAAATATTTACCATTCTGGAATTGAAGAAATTATTTTTGAGAGAAACCAATATCAATAATCGAAAGAAATCAATCCCATTTTGGTTTCTAGTTGTTTAATGATCTCAGACTTGCTGATTTTTTTCGTCTTCTCGGCTTGAATGGCTTTAAACAGTTCAAAAGTAGTTAATAAAGCGTTCCGGTCGATCTTTGCCTCGGCTATCTGATCTTCGGAAAATGGATCTTGTCTTAATTTTGGTTCTTCCTGCCTATAATAGTTTCCGATCAGGATGGCTTTCATATCGGTGTTATGGAATTCCTGCATGCGGCGGCCTTTGTATTTTTGGATCGAACTGCATTCATGATCCTTAGCTGGCCCATCACCGCTTTTTACGGTAACCAGTATAACGCTGTCTTTTTTGATCTTGTCTTCAACCGGTTTTTTGTCGTCTTTAAGCAGCCATATATCCTCTTCCGGACCTCTTTCTTCGTCCTTCCACAGTTCACGGACATCGATCACTTTTTTACCGCCTAAATATTCCAGAGTAGAGATAACAGCTTGTTTTAATTCTTCTCCTTCTGCAGTGAGGAGTTTAGTGAAAACTATTTGTTCTTTTTCTTTTATCTCTTTCATCGAATCGAGAAGTTTTTGAATTTTTTCCTCATATTTTATTCTTTCTTCTTCGATCTTATCAGAGATTTCTTTGACTGAAGGAAACAGGTATTCATCCTTTTCCATCCAGGGTATTTGTTCTTCCTTTTCAACCGCAAATTCGGATTCAACTGGAGGAGGTATTGTTTCCATTTCTGAAGGAATTTGTTCTTCTTCGATTTCAGAAAGTTTTTCTTCTTCTTCCAGGAGGACTGTGTCAGGAATACTTTTTTCCTCATAGCCGGAATCTTCTGAGATTTCCGGTTCAGCTTCCTCCTCTTGTTGGCTTTCAACCTCGGCCTCTTCATCCGGAGCTTCAGCTTTTTCAGGCTCTTCTTCTGTTTCTTCCGGCTGGAAGAATTCTTCCTCTGAAAGCTCTTCCTCTGGTTCCTGTTCCTCGATCCCTGTTTTGGTTTCTTCTATTTTTTCTTCAGGAGGAGGTATTTCCTCTTTCAAGTCGCTGAAGTCTTCTTTTTGGTCAGAGGGGATTTGCTGATCGGTCTCTGCTTCAGAACCCATCTCTTTTTCTTGTTCTTTTGTCTCGGCTTCTTCATCCCATGAGGGGATCTCTTCTTCTAACTCCAATTCATCCTCGATCTCCAATTCTTCCTCAAACGATTTTTCCGGCTCTTCTCCAGTACCAGCCTCTTCTTCGCTTTCGGGGATCTCAATATCTTCTGATAGTTCTTCCTCATCGATCTCTATTTGATCTTCCTCAACCGTTTCTTGTTCTGGAGATTCTATGCTTTCTTCCTCAATTGCTTCCGGATGTTCTTCAGGTGTCTCCGGAACAGAATCGGCCTCAGGTTCTTCCCAGGATTCTTCTTCTGGTTCCTTAAATTCTTCCGGTACTTTCTCCGGGACTTCTGTTTCCGGAGATTCCGCTTCAGCCGAAGGAGCTTCTGTTTCTTCAAATTCCGGAAATTCATCTTCGGGAGGTTTCATTTCTGTTGATTCAATTCCACTCTCCTCGATCCCAGCGGATTCCAACTCTTCGCTCAGATCGGGCAAGGATTCTTCTTCGGAACTTTCACTCACAGGTTCTTCCGGAGGAGCAGGAGGGGGAGGCGTAACTGTCTCTTCTTCAAATAGATGAGGAGATATTTTGGGGAGTATAGTATCCAGCAGCATTTCCGTGATGGTATTGTTATGATCACCGAACCACGGGAGGAAGAGTAAAAATCCTTTATCTCTTTGTATCTTAACGGATAAGGGCAGGCCGTTGGCTCCTGAGGCTAAGACCGTTAATTTTTCCTCTAAATTAGGATCCCAGGCTGCCATAGAAATTGTTTCACCCACGGGCAGGACTACGTTAAACAGGGTATTTGCGTATGAAATGAATTGGCCGTAATCTTTAAAGATCTGGTCAAAAGGAGGCACTTGTATGGAGTCGATTGGGTTGGGAATATCATAATTTTGCATGTCCAAATTGGGATATTCTCCGGTGAAATTAGTTAATTGAAATTGTTTGCATCTGCCTATAAAACAGATTATGGCTCCCCCGTTGTTGAGGATATTCTGGAATTTTTCCGTATCTTCCGAGTGAAGTCCGCTGGCTGGATTTTCCGAATTTAATTGATAGAAAACTATCCGGCAGTTTTTTGGAACGATAAGGATGTCGGTAGTCAGAGATTTCCAGTTGGTTTCAGCAAACTCAACATCGTAGTTTCTTTCCTGAAGAAGCTCATAATCTTCTTTTTCATAGTCAAGTAAAAGTATTTTTGCCATGGTTCCTTCTCATTATCGAAATTCGTAAGACAATAAATCATATATTTTAAAAATATTTAATTCATTGTCCACCTTATACCTTTTCATATCAGAAAGATAAATAATTGTCAAGAAAACTCAGAAGGGAATATATGGAGTTGAAAAAAACAGTTTTTCTCATAAGAATATCGTTCTTTTTGGTTTTTATCTATTTAGTGAGCCCAATTTCCAAATTCAAAATGTTAGTCGTAGAAGGAACTGTTTTACTGATTTTATTTTAAGCATATAAGGCAGGCTAAGATGAAAGCTATATTAAAATCATGATGATTTTTGGTTCTGCCTCTCTCTTAAATAAATTCCGGCCATGATGACAATGAGGAAAATGATAAAAACGATTATAGTCAGGGTGGGATGGGATGAGATATAACTGACCGCATCTTTTTTTAGCCGCATAATATTGGCGATAGTAAATTGAATGGTCTTTTCGATAACCCAAGCCCAGTCCATGTTTTGCTTATAGTTGAAACCCAGTAAAATTGCAACAGGATTCGTTTTGGCATAATAGGAAGAATATTTATTGATCTAAGGCTTGGCTGGGAAGCAGGGATTCGAACCCCGATTCCATGATCCAGAGTCATGTGTCCTGCCGTTGGACGACTTCCCAGCAGAGTTGCCATAATAAACAAATTTCTTAAATTTTTCAACCCTTAATAAACTTAATAAATAGGTGCAGCACACCTGTTTCCTTGATTTTAATGATTTCCTGATCAGCCAGGTTTTTCTTATAGTTTTACTCGTTTCGTTTCCTTTCTCATAATCAGGTAAATAAGTAAACTGTCCCCAATTAATTCGATTAATTTAAGTTTGACAGCCTTATTTTATGGTGATAATATTCCGCTTTAAATGAAAAAAACCTGGGTAAAAGTACTCTTGATCTTCTTGCTTTCCGCTGTCTTTCTATTCTTTTTTTTCCGCAAAGTTGAATGGAAAAGGATCCTGGAAACACTCACTGATGTTGATCCGGTTTTATTTATCTTGATCATACTGCTGGTCCCTATGCATCTGCTTACCCGGGCCATTCGCTGGACCTATCTTTTAAGGCAAGAAAAGAAACACGTATCTCTCTACAACCGGTTCGCCGCCAATGCAGTTGGATTCACCGTATCATTGATTTTTCCTGGTAGATTGGGGGAGCTGGTAAAACCGCTTTATTTAGCCAAGAAAGAAAACATGAAAAAGGGTTTTGTCCTGGGTACCCAGGTAGTAGAGCGGATCTTCGATATTTTGACCATGTGTTTTCTTTTAGGCCTTTTTCTGCTGGCAAAACCGATATTTCCGGCTTATTTTCGGGCCAAGCCGGAAGACTATGAAAAGCTTCAGTTCTGGGGGATCATGGGTATTATTTTTGCGGTGGTTTTAGTCCTATTGATCCTTTCCCTTTATTTTTTCAGGGCTAAAACCCTAGCTGTTATCAAATTTATCCTCAAACCTATTCCCAAAAAACTTTCACATTTTATCCTGGAATTGGTGGAAGAATTCATTCAGGGGTTAAAATTTTTTCATTCCACTGGCGATCTATTTCTCTATATGCTGCTTTCCTTGTTCGTCTGGGTCGGGATCATGTTTTATTACTGGATATTCTGTTTTGCCTATCATGTCTATGTTCCATTTTTTCTTCTGGTTCCTTACATTTTTCTAACCATGGTAGGAGCTTCTATCCCGACGCCCGGCATGGTGGGTGGATACCATTATTTCAGCAAATTGGGGATGACATCCTTTTTGGGCATCGGTGCTACCCAGGCAGTTGCCATGACGGCGGTCATGCATGCTGTCCAGTTGGTGGTGACATGTCTTGTGGGTTATGCTATACTTTGGAAAGACGGAATTTCACTTTTACAGGTTAAGAAACTTAGTGAAGAAAAACCAGAATGAAATGTCCATATTGCGGCCATCCTGAAAGCAAGGTTATAGATTCCCGGGAAAGTAGAATAGGATTAACAATCAGGCGCCGGAGGGAATGTTTGGCCTGCAACAAAAGATTCACTACCTATGAGAAGATCGAAGAAATTCCCTATATGGTCATTAAAAAAGATGGTAGAAGGCAGCGTTTTGAAAGCCAAAATGTTTTACGCGGGCTTTTGAAAGCATGCGAGAAAAGGCCTGTACCTTTGACCAAGTTGGAAGAGCTGGTTGAAGAGATCGAAACTTTGATCCAGGAAACTCCTGAGAAAGAGATCGAGACTTCTAAGATCGGTCAGATCTTGATGGATAGGCTGAAAAGTCTGGATAAAGTAGCATATGTCCGGTTTGCTTCTGTCTATCGGGATTTTAAAGATGTTTTGGAATTCAAGAAGGAATTAGAAAAACTTTTAAAGGAAAGATAACCAGATCTCCGGATAATCCCAAAAAGGCTTTTTCAGCGGTTTTTAATAACAAGAACAGCAATGGGAAAAAAGATCAGACCTTTTTCAAAAAGAATAAAGATCGAAGCGAAAATCGATAGTATTGCTGGTGAAATATTCATCCAAAAACGAGAAATAATAGGATGGAATGACAATTGGATTCCGTTTGTAGACATTTCAGAAGGAAAAAGTATTATTGTTATCAGAGCAGAGGTTCCTGGTGTAAAAGCAGAAGATATATCCATCAAGCTTCACAGCAACAAGGTTGAGCTGAAAGGGATAAAAAAGGAACCTGATTTTCCATTAAAGTATAAATATATCCGCCTCGAAAGAGAAACCGGAAGATTCCGAAGAGTCATTTTTCTTCCCAAGGCGGTCTCGATCCATGGAGCAGAAGCTTTACTGGAAAATGGAATTCTGACCCTTGTTCTCAATAAGACAGGGGAAATAAAAACCGAAAAAATCGATATTAAAATTGATGAGCCAAAGGAATAAATTGGAGGATAGAAATGGCGAAAAAAGGCGGCGAATATAAAGATCAAATTGATGATATAATCGAAGAGGAAAGCCAGAAACTAAATATTCCGGATAAACTGCCTGTCTTGATGTTGAGGGAAGTTGTGGTATTTCCCTATATGGTGGTACCTCTTTTTGTCGGCCGGGAAAAATCTAAAAATGCTGTCGACAATGCCCTCTCTTCTCATCGTATGATCCTGCTCGTTACCCAAAAGGACCTGGAGATCGAAGAACCGAAAAAAGAGGATGTCTATGCTGTGGGAACGGTTGCCCTTGTCATGAGAATGCTGAAACTTCCTGACGGAAGGATCCGCATACTTGCCCAGGGACTTGTCCGGGCTCGTTTGGAGGAATTGGAAGAAGATAATTTGGTATACTCCGGGAAAATTCAAGTGATTCATGAGGAGGAACCAAAAGAAAAGTCCATCGAGCTTGAGGCCTTGATCCGGAATGTCCGGGATGGTTTGGACAAAGCTTCTACTCTTGGAAAAAATATTCCACCTGAGGTGATGATCATTGCTGCTAATGTAGAAGAACCTGGCCGGCTGGCAGACCTGACCGCGGCCAACCTGGATCTAAAAGTAGAGGATGCCCAAGGCTTGCTTGAGATAGAATCCCCGATGCTGCGTTTGAAAAAAGTATATGAATATTTAACCAAGGAATTGGAACTTTTAGATATGCAGACTAAGATAAGCACCGAAGCCAAAGGTGAGATGGAAAAACTTCAGAAACAGTATTATCTCAGGCAGCAGTTAAAAGCGATCCAGAAAGAATTGGGTGAGGGCAGTGAATTACAAGAAGAGATTAAGGGATACCAGGATAAATTAAAAAAATTAAAAGTAACCAAGGAAGTCAAAGAAGAATTGGAAAAACAGATAAGCCGTTTATCCCAAATGCATCCTGAGTCTGCAGAAACAGCGGTGGTTAGGAATTATCTCGATTGGATGTTTGCTCTCCCCTGGAATAAAACGACTGTTGATAATTTG
The DNA here is from genome assembly GCA_964557845.1 of uncultured Eubacteriales bacterium. Lineage (GTDB taxonomy): Bacteria > Acidobacteriota > Aminicenantia > Aminicenantales > Aminicenantaceae > CAZLBV01. The sequence continues at coordinate 6,969 of CAZLBV010000126.1, forward strand.
AATCTGGTAGATGCAAAAAAAATATTAGATGAAGATCATTATGGATTAGAAAAAGTTAAAGAAAGAATTCTGGAATATCTTGGTGTCAGAAAATTGTCCAAAAGGATCAAAGGGCCTATTTTGTGTTTCGTAGGGCCTCCGGGTGT
>CAZLBV010000127.1:0-12962 GCA_964557845.1 uncultured Eubacteriales bacterium
AAGCTTTTCGAGGTGTCTACTGTTTCGGGGAAGTCCTATCTTCCTGCTTCTATCTTCTACTTTTTTCATCTATTGGTTTTTCAATTTAACACTTATAACTTAACATTTAACACTATTAATTCTACCTGCCTTGTTTTTTTCCTTCAATCTTCTGGTGGTAATACAGTTCAAAATGAATATCTTAAACCCAGAGTTACAAAGTGCAGGAGGGCAAAATTATACACTTCCTCAACATTTGCGCCGCCCTCTAAGATCCGGTAACCAGCTCTGATCCGCAGTTTGTCATTCAACCGGTGTTGGATTGCCAGCAGGACATCTTCAGCCCTTCCCTGCCCTCCGGGAGAAGCCAATGCATCGCCTCTTAATAAAATACTGGTCTTATCGGAAAACGCATATTCCATAAGGAAATTGAGCAGCGGGACGAATCCAACATTGGTTTTTTCAGAAGCCTTATCCTCCCCGGATAATTTTACGGCAGCATCTCTTATTTTGGCCGTAAATCCCAATCCTATTTTCCATTTCTGGCTGTTTTTCAGTGTATACCGATAGGTCAGCCGGTAGGAATTAAATGTGTATCTGCCATCCAGCGGTACTCCTGCTGAAAACTCTTCCTCAAAGAATATCACCGGAGTATTCAATTTTCCCGATGCTTGAATACTGAGAGGTGCATACAATGCAGAAATAGTATGTCTTTTATTAAATTGGATACCCATTCTAAGCCTATAGAAAATCGATGACTCCGCCTTCAAATCTTCTGTAAGGGAAAATCTGGTACCGGTATCACCTGGAATCTGAACATCATTATATCCATTGAAAACATATCCAGACTCGATGTCCAAAAACCACTGGGCTTCAGTTGCTATTGGACATAAGAAACAAACTGAACAAATTAATAATAATACAACTATCTTATTCATTCATATTCCTATTAATTTAAAAATTATTTTGAAAATTGTTTTCAAAACTATAAAAATACTATATTATATTTTCTCCAAATTGGAAAGGAATAAACATTTTAGAAGCCAGGGGTTTAATCATTCTTTCATACGATTTTACCTGGGACAGCATAATCCAACAATAATTAAAACGGTCCATTTCCCTGAAAAAAATAAAGGAGAAATCCATGAATGATCAAGTTAATTCCGAAGATTTGATGAAAACGATTTCAGAGTTAACACAAAAATTAAACGAAGAAATCGAAACCAGGAAAAAAACCGAAAATGAAGCCATCAAAGCCAAAGAAACAGCCGAAGCTGCCAACCGGGTTAAGCATGACTTTCTGGCTAATATCAGCCATGAGATCAGGACCCCAATGAATGCCATAATAGGGATGACCGGACTGCTGCTTGACACCGACCTGTCCAATGAACAACTCGATTATCTTGAAACCGTACGCACCAGTGCTTATTCCCTCCTTCAGATAATCAATGATATCCTTGATTTTTCTAAGATCGAAGATGGAAAACTGGATCTGGAAATGATCGAATTTGACCTGAGAACCGCGGTTGAAGACGCCTCAGACATGATGGCTGCCCGAGCTCATGAAAAAGGATTGGAATTTATTTGCAACATTGATCCCAGTGTCCCTTCCCGTGTTATCGGAGACCCCGGAAGATTGAAACAGATCTTAGTTAATCTGGCCAGCAACGCTATAAAATTTACCGATGCCGGTGAAGTTATCATTCATGCCTCTCTGGCTAAAGAAACGATAAATAGAGCCATTATTAGATTTGAGATAACCGACACAGGCATTGGAATCCCCAGAGAGAATCAAAACCGGCTGTTCAAATCTTTCTCACAAATAGACGCATCCACTACCAGAAAATATGGTGGCGCAGGTCTTGGACTTGCTATTTCCAAGCAGTTAGTAGAAAACATGAGAGGGAGAATAGGAGTCGAGAGTGAATTGGGAAAGGGATCGAAATTCTGGTTTACCACGAATCTCCAGAAACAAAGAAAATTCCAAAAAGAACCTATTCCCATCCCATCAGATCTAACCAAGAAACGCATTTTAGTAGTCGATGATAACCGGACCAACCGGGAGATCCTGGGTAATTATCTTAAATCCTGGGGCTTTCAATACCGGGATGCAGAGAGCGGTCCGGAAGCGCTTCACCTTCTTTTTCAAGCCGTAGAAGAAAAGAATCCTTTTCATCTCGCTATAACCGACCATATGATGCCGGGAATGGATGGGGAAGACCTGGGAAGAGCCATTAAGACTTCGACCATCCTCAAGGACACTATCCTGATGATGCTTACTTCAAGGGGCATGCGGGGAGATGCCATTCGCATGAAAAAGATCGGCTTTTCAGCCTATCTTACAAAACCGGTAAAACGATCCTACCTTTTTGATTGTATCTTGACTGTTTTCTCTGAGCACCCCAAGCATAAAACCAGCAAACACAAATCTTTATTTGTAACCCGACACTCAATTTCTGAAGCTAAAAAAAGTAAAATTCGCATTCTTGTGGCTGAAGATAACATCGTTAACCAAAAGCTGGCCTTAAAACTGATCGATAAATTTGGATTTCAGGCAGATGCCGTTGTCAATGGAAAAGAAGCTATTTCCGTGTTGGAAAAAGAGGACTACGATATCGTACTCATGGATATCCAGATGCCGGAAATGGATGGCTTCGAGGCAACGAAAGTTATAAGAAATCCAGGTTCAAAAGTGATGGATCATGATATTCCCATTATCGCAATGACTGCTCATGCTTTGAAAGGAGACCGGGAACGCTGTTTTGAAATGGGAATGGATGATTACATCCCCAAACCCATCGAACCTAAAGATCTCCTTGAGATGATCGAAAAATACATTTCTTATATGGATCAGGAATAAATCTTTTCTTGATTTGTTTATAAATTAATATATTAAAAGAGTTTAAATAATATAATATTTATGTTATTATATTAATTTTATAAACTTAATATAAATTAATTTTATTAATTTATACTTAAAGGGAAAAAGACGGACTTCCCATAGTCCGAAAAATCTATTCCTTTTTTTTAAATCCCTTGAATTTAGATATAAAGGAAATATTTATAACAAAAAGGAATGTCATGTTAAATAAAAACACGACTGCAAGAATAAAATCAAGAAGAGTTAAAATTTTTTCTTATATAGGCCTGTCTGTACTGTTTTTTTGCTGGCTAAAGTCTTTTTCTGGTGCACAGGAAACAACAAAATATTTTTCACTCAAAGAAGCCAGAACATATGCACTGCAGCACAATTATGATGTTAAGAAATCACTTTTGGATCTGGAAACTGCAAAAACAAAATTAAAAGAGACTGTGGCTTCAGGCCTCCCCCAATTATCTTCAACCATAAACTATAATAACAACCTGAAATTAGCCACCAGTCTAATACCCAATTTTTTTGATGGGAAACCAGAAGAAAAAATTCCGGTCCAGTTCGGCACCCAACATAACGCCAGTGCTAATCTTACGGTGCAGCAGTTGGTTTTCAGCGGAAGTTACTTTGTGGGGCTTCAAACCGCTGCCATTTACCGGCAAATGGCAGAACAAGGCCTTGAGGTAAAAAACCTAGATATCGAAAAAACAATCACCGACACTTACTTTTTAATCTTGGTTTCAAAGGAAAATGAAAAAATTTTAGGTGCTAATCTAAAAAATCTGGAAAAAACACAATTCGAAATAAAGGAAAGAAATAGAGAAGGATTTGTTGCGCAGACAGATGTAGACCTTATTCAAATCTCTGTTACCACCTTGAAAAACGGACTTCAAACCGCACAAAAACAAAGTGAAATCGCCTATAAATTGCTGAAGTTTCAAATGGGATTGGAGTTGGAAGAAAAGATAGAACTGAGCGACACCTTAGAGACTATAGAAAACGCTTTAGATATCCAAAAATCATTAGAAACTGAATTTAGTCTTGAAGACAGCCTCGATTATAATTTCTTAGTTACCCAGGAAAAACTGGCAGAATTGGCTCTCAAAAATGAAAAAGTAAAATCCTTGCCCACTGTTGCTGCTTTTTTTACCTACCAGCAAAACGCATTCCGAGATAGTTTTAATTTTTTTAATCTCAATAAAAAATGGTTCCCGCTCCAAATACTGGGATTAACAGTCTCTATCCCTCTCTTCACCAGTGGAGCCCAGAAGGCCAGAGTACAGCAGGCAGCTCTTGCCCTTGAAAAAGCAAAAACGACACGTATGCAGGTATCCCAAGGGCTTAAATTAGAAATCCAACAGGCCAAAATCAACCTAAACTCTTCTTACGAGAATTATCTGAACGCTAAAGCAAATATGGAATTATCTGAACGAGTATATAACTCAACTTTAGTTGAATATAAAGAAGGGATGGCCTCAAGTATGGAATTGACGCAAACATATGATAAATATTTATCTGCCCAATCCCAGTATGTTCAGGCCCTATCCGCACTTTTTAAAGCAAAAAATCAACTTGATAGAATTACCAATAATTATAGTACGGAAAAAGGACAAGAATAATGAAAAAATCTATTTTTATAATTCTATACGGAATATACTTCCTTGCAGCCTGTCAGCCCGGCTCCAAACAAGCTCAACTTGCTCAATTGGAAAAGGAACGAGAAGCACTGACAGAGAAAATCGAAAAACTCAAAGCAGAACTATCCGGAAACGAAGCAATCTCCAATAATAACCAAATTCCTCATGTCCGCATCAAAAAGATCGAGTCATCAGACTTCAGGCACTTTATTCAAGTCCAGGGAACAGTGGAATCAGATAATAATATTATGGTTTCTTCCCGGGCATCAGGATTGATAAAAAATATTTATGTCAAAGCAGGAGATAGAATCTCCAAAGGTCAGCTGCTTGCTGACATAGATGGGGCTATTATTGAAAGTAGCCTCGCTGAATTAGACCATGCGCTTGGTCTGGCTAATACCATTTACGAACGACAGAAAAGACTATGGGACAAAAAAATCGGTAGTGAAATTGAATTTCTGCAGGCAAAAAATAATAAAGAAAGCCTTGAAAAAAAGATGCTTACTTTACAGGAACAGTATAAACTGACAAAAATCACGGTCCCTATAACCGGAACGATCGATGCCGTTCTAATAAAAGAAGGTGAGATGACAGCGGCTGGAATGCCGGCCATACGGGTTGTTCAGCTTTCCCGCTTGAAGATCACGGCTTCTCTATCGGAAACCTATATATCCAATATCCAGAGCAACAATCAGGTCAAGGTAGAAATTCCCGTGATTAACAGGAAATTCAACCAGAAGATCGATTCAGTTTCCCAAATCATCGATCCTCAAAGCCGAACCTTTCGTGTAGAGATACCTGTCCCAAAAGAACAAAAAGATCTTAAACCAAATATGCTGGCAGTAGTAACAATCAACGATTATTTTAATCCTGAAGCTCTTTCTATCCCCCAGAACATCATTCAAGCAACCGGGACCAGCCAATTTTTATTTACAGCAGAAGAAAAAAATGGAAAATGGACCGCGAACAAACGCTATATCGTCACGGGTAAAGATTTTGACAACCAGATCGAGGTCAAAGAAGGTTTGGCACCGGGAGAATTCGTCGTGATTTTCGGTTATCAAAATCTTGCAGACGGACAAATAGTTGCAATTGACAATCCGGAATAAAGACAACATCAAAGGAAAAACATGAAATCCAAGGAATTCAAATTAACTAATCTGGCTGTCGATAACAAAACCACTATATTCATTTTCACCGTCCTGCTTCTCATCTTCGGATATATGCAGTACCAAGCTACTCCTAAGGAAAAAATGCCGGAAATTGTATTCCCCTATTATATGGTCACTACCATCCACCCCGGGACATCACCGGCGGATATGGAAAACCTTATAACCAGGCCCACAGAAAAACAATTAAAAGGAATAAATGGTGTCAAACATATCAATAGTAATTCCATTCAGGATTTTTCATCTATTTTTATAGAGTTTGAATTGAGCGCGGATGACACCCAGGCCTATCTCGATGTAAAACAAGCCGTAGATGATGCTAGAGGAGAACTCCCAACCGATCTATTTCAAGAACCAGAGATCAACCGGATAGATCTATCCGAAATCCCCATTCTTTTTATCAACCTATCAGGGGATGTGGGGCTGGTTAAACTTAAAGAATATGCAGATACCCTTCAGGATGAGATTGAAAGCCTGGAAGAGATTACCCGGGTTGACATTGCCGGTGCCCTGGACAGAGAAATTCAGATCAACGTAGACCTATATAAAATGCAGGCAGCCGACCTGTCATTTAATTCGATCAGAAATTCAGTTGCTTCCGAAAACCTCACCATGTCTGGAGGCCGGATAGACACAGATGGCATGCGACGGAATATGCGCATCGTGGGTGAATTCACAACGATCAAAGAGATCGAAGACATACTCCTCCAAGAAGGAATTTATCTAAAGAACATCGCAGACATAAAGGACGGATATAAAGACAGGGAAAGCTATGCCCGGCTCAACTCCGAAGATGTTGTTACCCTAAATGTGATAAAAAAAAGCGGAAAAAATCTGATCTATGCCGTTGATAAGATCACCAAAATCGTTGAAGATTTTAAAAAGACCGCTTCTGAGAATCTTCGGATCACACTCACAGGAGACAGCAGCACCCAAACACGCAACAGTGTAAGCGACCTTTTTAATACCATCATCCTGGGATTCATAGTTGTCGTTTTTGTTCTTATGTTCTTTATGGGAGAAACCAATGCTTTATTTGTTGGTATAGCCATTCCCCTGTCCATGATCATCGCTTTTATATTCATACCTGTAGTGGGATTCACTATGAATATGGTAGTGTTGATGTCTTTTATTTTAGTACTTGGGATCGTCGTCGATAATTCCATCGTTGTCGTGGAAAACATATACCGCCATTTTACCACAACAAAAGGACTTTCTATCACTGCGGCAACAAAACGAGGGACCGGAGAAGTGGCCTTAGCTGTATTCACCGGAACTTTAACCACTATAGCTCCCTTTTTCCCACTTATATTCACGCCGGGAATACCCGGAAAATTCATGTCATTTCTTCCGATCACCATTATTATTGCTCTTACCGCATCCATGCTGGTGGCCTATATCATTAATCCGGTCTTTGCCGTTGCTTTTATGAAGGAAAAAATCAATAACAATGATGCCGAAAACAAAAAATTAAATCCAAAGAAAATTGCAATTCTCTTGATCGTAACCATTCTTACAGTGATATTTTATTTTCTAAAAATAAATTTTTTGGCCGTTTTTTTCACCACTGCAATTATTCTATATCTTTTATTTAAATTCGTTCTTCATTATCTAATCGATAGATTTCAATGCTGTCTGCTTCCCCGTTTTGTCGAACTGTATAAAAAAACTCTATCTTTTTTTATCAAGGGCAAACGACCTTATTGGGTTGTAATATCGATAATTATGCTTCTGTTTTTATCATTTTTTCTTATGCGTCTCAGCCCTCCCCGCATTATCTTTTTTCCTTCAGGTGATCCCAACTCCCTATATGTTTATATAACTATGCCGGAAGGCACCCATATCGATGTAACTAATGAGGTCTGTCAGGAAGTAGAAAACCGGGTATTTAAAATAATCGGGAGAGACAATCCGGACGTGGAATCCGTGGTCTCCAATGTTGCTGTCAATGCCGGCAGTGGTATGTTCGACCGCTTCACCCAGGATAAACTGGCTAAAATCACCATTTCATTTGTTGAATATAAATATAGAACCGGCCCAAAATCCACCCGTAAGTACCTCGACGAGCTTAGGAGTGAATTGAAAGGAATTCCAGGAGCAGAGATCCGTATAGACAGAGAAGCCATGGGACCTCCATCCGGTATGCCTATCAACATTGAGATTTCCGGAGATGATATCTCAGAATTAATCTCTATCAGCACCAGGCTGGAAGCTTTCATAAAATCCATAGGAATTCGAGGTGTGGAAAAATTTAAATCGAGCATGGAAACCAATAAACCGGAAATAATCCTGAGCATAGATAGAGACAAAGCTAATCAGTTAGGTTTGAATACAGCCCAAATAGGCATGAACCTTAGAACCGCGATCTATGGATCAGAAATATCTGAATTCAAAGAGGGTGAAGAAGAATATCCCATTCAGCTTCGTTTGGATAAAAAATTCCGAGATAATATCGACATCTTGCTCAGTCTGGAGATATCAACTCAGGGAGGCAATAATGGGCCGCCCAATAAAATCCCTTTATCCGCTGTTGCCGATATTTCTTATCAAACCAGTTATGGGGGAATAACCCGGTTGGATAACAAAAGAGTGATCACCCTCTCTTCCAATGTACTAAGCGGATATAATGCCAACGAAATTATCAGACAGATACAAGCGGTCTTGCCTGAATTTGAACTCAAGGAAGGATATGAAGTCAATTTCACCGGAGAACAAGACATGCAAGCTGAAGTAGGCGGTTTTCTATTTAAAGCCTTCTTTATCGCTCTGGCCCTGATCTTTATTATTCTGGTTGCGCAATTCAATTCCATAACCAAACCTCTCATAATCATCATCCAAATATTCTTCAGCTTAACCGGAGTTCTTCTAGGTTTTAGCATTTTTAAACTTGAATTTTCTGTAATGATGGCAGGAATGGGAATTATCGCCGTGGCGGGGATCGTAGTAAAAAACGCCATTATTATTATCGATTATACCGATAAGCGGATCAAAAGCGGCGAGGAAAAAATAAGTGCTGTAATCAACGCAGGGGCCACCAGGCTGACCCCAGTCATGCTCACGGCTTTATCAACCATATTGGGACTCTTCCCTCTGGCAATCGGTTTGAATTTTAACTTTGGAACCCTTTTTACCCGATTAGACCCTCAGATCTACTGGGGAGGAGATAATGCCGCGTTCTGGAATCCATTAGCTTGGACCATTATTTTTGGATTATCGTTTGCGACAGTACTTACCTTGATCGTGGTTCCCTCTATATATACGCTGGCATATGTTAAAAAGAAAAAATAGTTGTTCTTTTGTCTTTTATTTAAGGGAAATTCAAAGGGATTTTCCCATGATGATAGCATCCTCAATCGGATTGTGGTAGTAATTCCTCCTTATTCCGAGAGTTTGAAATCCTAAATTTATATACAGTTTCACAGCTGAGGAATTACTCGGTCTGACTTCAAGAAAAATATAACTGACACCATCCTTTTTTACTCTGTCGATGATCTCTTGCATTACCTTCTTTCCGATCCCTAAACCTCTAAAATCAGGATGAATGGCAATATTACTTATCTGAACTTCTTCCTTTATCTGCCAATAAATAATATGACCAACTATCCTTTCCACATTTTTCATGACAATGACAAATGGAAATGAGATCCCTGGGTTTTCCAGTTCACCCCTAAAGGCAGATTCAGGCCAGGGATTGGAAAAGGATAGGCTTTCATTTTTTGTTACATAAGGAATATCATCAAATTCCATTTTCCGTAAATAAAAAGAATCAGGAGTAAGTTCGGTCATTATTCTTTTCTTTTCTCTTCTGCCTGTGATTTTCTAAAATAGAGAGGCTCCAAATTCAAGCTGTCTACACCTTTATTCTGACGAAGCCGGTGCAGCCCCAATATTCCGACTTCATAGGCAATAAAAAGACTCTGCGGGGACAATCTGGCCCTATCCCTAAAATAATCCCTTATTTGACTACGATAAACGTTAACTCCATTCCCTAAGAAAACAATAGACCTCCGGGCAGGAAACTGTGAAAATAGTGCATCGGGTTTGTAGACTCCTTGATCTATCAGGGCTTTCAACTGACCCGATTCTCTCTCATATAAAGCAGCATATACTTCGCCTTTTCGGGCATCCAAAATGGGACAGAGAAGCCTTCCCGGTGTGAGGCTCATCTTTTCCGCCAGGGCTTCCAAGGTTGAAACTGGAGCAGCCGGTTTTCCTGAAATATAAGCAAAAGATTTTATTAAACTCATGCCGATCCTGACTCCAGTGAAAGAACCAGGACCGGCAGCTAAAGCATAGCCTTCAATATCTTGGATCCTTTTCCCACAGAAATTCAAGAGAAAATTAATAGAAGGAAGCAGCCTTTCTGAATGGGTCTCAGGAGAATTAAGATTGATCTCACCCAAAAGCATTTCATTCTCAAGCAGAGCAGTCGAACCAAATGAAGTCGTTGTGTCCACGGACAGAATTAGCATTTTTTATCCTAATCTGATTCGATCTCCCGGCCGTAGTTGAACAGGCTCCCTGCCTTGTAGATCGCAGATTGAACTTCACTTAAAGGCTCGATCAGAAAAGCGATCGACCTGTTTCTCACAGATCCCTTTCCAGAACTCAAGTTGATCTCAACTGTATCCCCAGTGATCAGGGACCCATTTTCTACCAGATCCTTTAGCTTTGTACAGCGGATGACCGGAAATCCGGAGTTGACGGCATTGCGAAAATAAATAGCGCCAAAAGATGGAGCTAAGATGAGCGAAACTCCCAGGGCGGCAAAACAATCGACTGCCTGCTGGCGTGAAGAACCGGCGCCAAAATTTCTTCCGGCTGCGATGATGTTCCCAGGTTGTACTTTTTTAGAAAAATCTTCCCATCCGCTTAGGTTTCCTAATGCATATTTCGCCATTTGAGCCCGGTCGGTTATATGAAGATAAGCATTATGGTAGATCTGATCTGTATCAATATCTTCGATCAAACGCCCTTCCCGGTCGGTCAAAACCAACACATGTCCCGAAAGAGTCATACTTTTCATTTCATAGATCCTCAGGTTCGGCAATTCTTCCCAAAACACAGGAAGCAGCCACCACAGCCGGACTGGCAAGGTAGGTCTTTCCCTTGCCCTGTTTCCCCTTAAAATTTCTGTTTCCGGTACTGATCTGAACCTCTCCAGTACCAGTTAACCCCATATGCCCTTCGGCGCACCCTCCGCATCCGGGATTACCTATAATCACTCCGCTTTCAAACAAAATATTGAGAACGCCTTCTTCCAATAACTCTTTATAGACTCTTCTCGTTGTCGGCGCGGTTCTCAGCATGACACCTTCTTTTATCTTCTTTCCCTCTAATATACGGGCAGCCTCCCGATAATCTTCGATCCGGCCGTTGGTGCAGCTGCCGATGAAACCAGAGTTGATCGAAACATTCTTTATATCCTTAACATCAAACACATTGGTGGGTAGGAAAGGAGCAGCTACCTGAGGTCCAATCCCGGACACATCGATCTCAATACAATCTGAATAGGAAGCATCCTCATCCGCTTGTTCATGCTGAAAATCTATTTGGGTAAGGTTCTTCATCTCGCTTGAAAAAGCCGGGCCACACTCCGGAATGAATCCGATTATACCTGCCATCTCAGTGACCATGCTGCACAAGGTGATTCTACCTGATAGAGACAACCGGCTGACCGGCTCTCCATAGAATTCTATGGTTTTGAGCGCGGCTGTTTCAGTTCCCAGCATTTTGATCAAGTAAAGAGTCAGATCTTTAGGGGAAACAGATGGCTTTGTTTTCCCGGTAAGAATGACTTTAATGGTTTCAGGAACCTCAAACCAGGTCTTTCCTGTCCGGAAAGCGAAAGTGATATCCACATCTCCCATCCCCTGACCAAAAGCACCTACAGATCCCAGTATATTCAAATGACTATCGGTGCCGACAATGGTTTTACCGGGTGAAGCCAGCCCCTCCTCGATCATAACATGAGATCCAATCCCTTTATCAACATCAAAAACCCGAATATCTTGCTCTTTTGCAAAATCCCGGCATATTTGTTGGTTCTCTGCATACTTTATCGAACAGGCGGGAACACATAAGTCGAAGGTAAAAAAAGTCTTCTTGGGATCATTAACGCTTTTGTTGCCATATTCCTGCCTATAGTTTTTTACAACATTCGGCCCCCCGAAATCTCTGGCTGAGCGAATATCCAGATCCATCCAGGTGATTTTGCCCGGATATACTTCTTCTCCGGTATGCTGTTGAATAATCTTTTCAATAACCGTTTTACCCATGATCATCTCATCTGATGGAGATTAAAATCAAAGTATAGCATGTTTTCAAAATATAAAAAATTATTACCTAAAAAACAGAATACAGAAGATAAGAGATAGAATACAGAATAATTTTTAATTTTGAGTTTTAAACGCTAAGTTAAAAAAACCATCTGAATCTGAGGATGATGATACGAGTACGCATGAAAGATCAGATACGTTCAGCCACGGCCTGGGCTACATCTAAAGTAGAAGATTTTCCTCCCATATCATAGGTTCTTACCCGGCCCTCTTTAATGACATCAGCAATGGCCTCTTCCAGAACTTGGGATTTTGATGTTTCTCCCAGCCATTCCAGCATCATTTTGGTCGCTAACAGCATAGCAATGGGATTGACTTTATACATTCCCGTATATTTGGGAGCGGATCCGTGGGTAGGCTCAAAGACCGCATAATCATTACCGATATTGCCGCTGCAGGCAAAACCAAGCCCTCCCACAAGTTGGGCTGCCAGATCGGAAATAATATCCCCAAAGAGATTTTCAGCCACCAGAACATCATAATTCTGAGGATTCTTTACCAGCCACATCGCCATGGCATCAATATTGGCTTCCCAAAAGTCAACTTCAGGATAAATTTTAGACATCCCGCGGGCAATATCCAGAATGAAACCGCCGGTTTCCCGAAGGACATTCGGTTTTTCAACGATGGTCACAGAATGGCGCTGCTTTTTTCGGGCATACTCGAAGGCAGCTTTAAGTATCCGGGTGCATCCAGTTTTCGTCATGATGCGGGTGGAAATGGCTATATCTTCTGGGGGAAGAGCGGCAAACTTTTTCATTTTGGGATGAAGCAGTAAAGCCGCTTTCAATTTATCCGGGACCGGATGAAATTCAACTCCGGCATACATCCCTTCGGTGTTTTCCCGGAAGATAACCAGATCAATATCATCCCGGTAATTCAAGGGATTGCCCGGATAAGCTTTACATGGCCTGAGATTGGTATAAAGATCAAACTCCTGCCGTAAGCGGACGATCGGACTAAAATA
>CAZLBV010000128.1:0-9195 GCA_964557845.1 uncultured Eubacteriales bacterium
AAGGGTGTAACCATAGAGATTCATTCTGGCGAGATCATTGGACTTCTCGGCCGGAATGGAGCCGGCAAAACTACCACTTTTCAAATGATGATGGGATTATTAAAACCAGACAGAGGTTCTATTTCACTGGACAATAAAGATATTTCCGGTTTCTCAACAGCTCAGCGGGCGCTTGCTGGAGTTACCTATCTTCCCCAAGAAGATTCCGTATTCTTAAACACAACCGTGGAAAATAATCTTAAGATGATCCTTGAGATCCAGAGTTATGATAAAAAAAAGCAGGAAAAAATCAGGAAGCATCTTTTACAAGAAATGGGTCTCGAAAATTTGGAAAAACAATCTGCGCATCGTTTATCAGGGGGGGAACGAAGAAGGCTGGAAATCACCCGGTCATTGATCCTTGATCCGAAATTTTTGCTTCTTGACGAACCTTTTACGGGAATAGATCCTTTAACTATCTTGGAGCTTCAGAAAATCTTCTTGGGGTTAAAACAAAAAGGGATCGGGATAATAATATCCGACCATAATGTCAAAGACACATTAAAAATCACTGACAAAGCTTATATTATAGATGGGGGCGAAATTCTTATCACGGGTAATCCAAAAGAAATCGCAGCAGATAAAAAAGCCAGAGAACGCTTTTTAGGAAAAAATTTCAAACTCGGAGAGGAAAGAGCCCTTCATTTACCCCTGGAAAAAATATAGTCGCCCAACGTTTCCCCTAAAAAATAATAAAACAAAAAGAAATATATCAATAATAGTATCCCTAAAAATCCTAATAAAGGAACAGTCGATCCATTTACAATCTCAAAAATCGGCATTTTTAGTATATAGGACACACCCCAGACCGACGCGACCCAAAGGACTGAAATAAACAGAACATCGAAGATCCGGGATGCCAATTTCGGCCCGATTCCAAATCCTCGCCTGCTCTTTTCTGAAAAACCTTCAAATAAATTCCTTTCTTCATCTTTCTTGAATAGGCTTGGCTGCTCGAGTTTTCTTTCTTCTTCTGAATTTTCTTGAGCTGTTTCATCCAAAACAGACTGCTCTTCAGTATCTGCTTCAAAATATTCATCCTCGGGCGCTTTCTCCTCATCAGCAGGAAGCTCTATGTCCGGCTCATTTTCTTTCATAGATTCTAATTCCGATTCATCCAGCTCTATCTCTCCCTCTTCATCCGAAGAGGCGGTTTTTATGTTTTCTGCCCAGGGAGGAAGGTCACCAGTAACTTCGTCAGAGGCTTCACGCCTCATTTGACGTTCTTTCTTCAATGAATCCAGAAATCTTTCTATTTCCTCTTTTTCTTTCTCAGCAGGATCGACCATATTTTCCAGATCTTCGGTGCGGAAATCCTTTTCTTCTTCCTCTTTCTTTTCATCCCGTTCATCTGGAGCTTCTTTCCCGGAATCTGAAATTTCACCTGTAGTAGGATCAGGGCTTATCGAGGGCTCCTCAGGGAATAACCCCATGTTCTCCTCATCGGTATCTGATCTGGCTTCTTCTATTTCTTCTGAATCTTTGATCTCATCATCTGAAAAGGAAATCTCTTCTTCTTCCATCTCGTCATCCAAGCCTGATTCTACTTCTGTATCCAAAATTGCATCCTCATCATCCAATCCTGATTCTATTTCTGTATCCAAAACTTCATCTTCATCATCTACTCCTGAATCTATTTCTGTGTCCAGAACTGAATCTTCATCTTCCTCCCAACTTTTACTGGAAGGAGGAATCGGCCCAAACCTGTCTTCACCTAAAGGAGCTTTTCTTCCCTTTTTTGGCTTAGCAGAAGCAGGCTTTTCATCGGGATGGGGTTCACTGGAGTCTTCGATCTTCTCTTCCATTTCCTCCCAATCCGCTGACACCTCTGATTCATCCAACTCAAGAGAGGTTTCTTCTTTATTTTTATCTTCTAAAGCCAATTCTTCTTCTGTCAAAGAATCCTCTCCGTTTTCATCCTCTGCCATATCATCCTCCGTTACTCTATCTCCAGGGATTTCTTCTTCAATGAATTCATCCTCAGGAAAAATAAGCTTAGTTCCACAATTTGAGCAGTATTCTGCCCCCTCTTCAATCATTGCTTTACAGTATGGGCACTTTTTGATAGCCACTAAACTATTTATAAATGTAAAACTTACGATTGTCAACTAATATCGGTCCCGTAAATCTTTTCACAAAGATCAATCCAGTTTTAGGGCATCGGAAATGAATAGAAGAGCTTTGATTAAGATATAAAAAAAGGGGATTCCACTTTTTCGAAAAAGTGGAATCCCCTTGAATAATAAGACTGTTATCAGCAGCCTTATCTATCTATTTTTTTCTCCGGCTGGAACTCGATGAATGAGATGAAGACCGGCTGGAGGAACTTCGACTAATTGATGAGGAACCATGACTCCTGGAAGAGGAGATACTGCTTCGGGAAGAAGATGAAGAGCTGCGCGCAGGCGCTGTGTATCGGGAGGAAGAAGAAGAACTCCCTACATTGGAATAACTTCTGGAAGGTGAGGTATACCTCGAAGTTGAAATGGATCGGGATGGACTCGAGTATGTCGTTCTGGAACCGGATGAATAAGAAGATGAGCTGCGGCTGGTGTAGCTGCCGGAAGGAGAAGTATACCGTGAAGATGATGAGGAGCTGTAGGGAGAGATTCTTCTTGTTGGTGAATAATTAGAGGATGAACCGCTAGATGAGTATGACGAAGATGTACTTCTGCTGGGATATCTGGAAATTTCAGAGGATCGACTGGAGTATGAATTTGAAGAGATAGAACGATCTGGAGAAAAATTAGAGGAAGAGCCGGTGCTTTGTTGGACAGTAGCCCCAGAGGGACTGGATGAAGATCTACTGGAATAACGGGATGTATTATTTTCAGACCGGCTGGGTGATACGATACTCCTTGAACTGGGATATGAGCGTATCGAAGAAGACCTTGAAGATGAAGTGGAAGATCTCGAATTTATACCAAAACTTTTATTACTTGGCTGGATCGTACGGCTGGTAGATGATGACGGCGATGACCTCGATATTCGCGATCTATCGCTTGTTATGCCGGACGAAGGATAGGTCCTGATCGAAGTTCTCGAGGGAGTTCCGGATGAGGATCTCGAAGATATAGCTGAACTGCTCCCTAAAGCAGATCGTGTCGAGCTTTCTCTCTGAATTATCCGGGACGAACCGCTCGAAGTAGATGAGCTGCTGCTGGAAGGGATCCTTTTGATCTGTGCGGAGCCCGAACTGGATATCCCCTGGCTTCTTATCCTGGAAGAGCTGCTGCTGGAACCGCTGCTGATAGAGGCACTCTTCGAAAAAGAGCGATTGACTTCTCTCACATCCGACCTGGCTAAAACTCTGGCAGCTTTTGAATTGGACAGGCTGGATTTATTGAAAACCGGGTTTAACGTCGGCTGTTTATTGGAAAGGGCGATCTTTCCTAAACGAGAAACACTGCTGCTGCTCAAAGCAACTCTTGAGACATTCCGGTTTTGAAGTTGACTTTTGTGCACTACTGTCAAAGCACGAGAGTTAACAGGATAGTAATTGTTATAGTAATTTCCATAAAAGTGGTTATTTACGATCACAACCGGGCGATTGTAGTAACTCAGCGGACACCAGCCGTAATAATCATACCCATGGTACCAATGTACCCAAGCCGGTCCCCAGCGAGCTGTCGGGATCCAATACCAGCCTAATCCTAGTCTCCAGTGCCATCTGCCGTAATGAGACACACACCAACCCCAAGGTTCATAAGAGACCCAAGTCCAGCCGATTATGGGATACCAGACCCATCTTCCATTCCAATATGGCCTCCAGCCCGAATCATAGACATTAGGCACCCAAACATGCCCATAAGGCCGTTCATACACCCAACGCCCATGATAAGCCAATTCATGCTCATAATCACTTAATTCATTCGGAAGATAATTCTTATTAGCTGTGTATCTGGTTATGGCTGCATCCCTGGTCCTATTCCAGCTGGAAAAATCATCTTCATAAGAAGCATAGTTTGCATTCAAACCAGAATTTAAACGTCCGTTTGAAGCTATGACCGCTTCATTCGCTTCCACCAATATAGACCCTTCTTCTCCGGCAGCCTCCACAGCTCCTTCCAGCACGCGTAATTCTGTCTGTTGATTTTCCTGAACACTGAACCGGTATAATCCAACATCCAAAATATAATAGGATGCATCTGGTGTATGGATCTCGAAGTCTTTCTCTCTCTCCAGGTAGCTTACCCTCAGGAAGACATTTCCTGATAGTAAATGAAGGCTGATACTATCATTCCCCTGTTTAGGAAGAGCGGCAAGATCGATCTGCGTGAATCTGTCTATCCGCAGATAATTCTTTTTCCCAAAATGTACTTCTGCCCGACCATCTTGTGTCCCTAATTTATCATTTTCTACTAGCGGTAAATTTACGGCGCCTTCCTCATACCCCATGTCTCCAGCCCTCTGGATAAAAACATCACCATTCACATAACTCATTCTGGCGTAGCTGTAAGCATAGTAATCATCTGTTTCAGAGGCAAACCCTGGAAGAGCACCTAACATCAAACATGTTAAAACACTAAGGAGTTTTTTCATTTTCTCCTCCTTTCGACTAATTATACCGCAAATTTCGTGCCAATTATCCTTCCCCGTTAAGAAAGGATGCTGTCTGTCCTAAACAGAGGACACATGTGGGTTTGAGATACAGAAGAGAAAAAAGAAAAACAGAAGATAGAAGTTAGAAGAGAGAAATTCTCTGAGAAAAAGGTAAAACTAAAACATAGGTAACAGTTTAATGTCAAAACATAGGTAACACTTTTTCCATATTTTGTAAACATAGCTCGCATTCGCTGATCGAGCTGAAGCTTACAAACCCCTTTCTATTCTTAACTATCCTCATCGTTCCCCGGTTTGATAGTGCCTGAAATACTCATAGATTAATATAATATTTTATTTATGTCGAATATGATCCAGCGCCACAGCAGTTATTATGATCATCCCGATGATAATTTCCTGAATAAAATTCGGCCACCCCATCATTGTACAGCCGTTTCTTAAGAAGGACATAATGAAAACACCCATCATCGATCCAAGAATACTCCCAGCACCACCGCTTAAACTCCCCCCACCTATAACTACAGCGGCAATGATATCCAATTCCAAACCGATAGCAACCGTGGGATCACCTACGGTAAGACGTGAAAATTCCATGACTCCACTTAAACCGCAAAACAAACCAGCTAGGGTGTAAATGAATATTTTAGTTTTAATGATTCCAATCCCGCAAAGCCGAGCAGTTGCTTCATTCGATCCGATTGCAAAAACATGTTTCCCGAATACAGTATAGCGCAGGATCACTGCCATTAATATAGAAAGGATTATAATTAACCAGACTCCTGGAGCTAAGAGGAGCCAGGAAGGCCTGGGGCTTTTTGCCATCAACTCATTGACCCAAGTCATAGGAGCGTCTATTTTTTGGTTTCCTGCGATCCATTTTGCCAAACCCCGTCCAATTCCCAACATGCCTAATGTGACAATAAAGGGAGGCAGTTTTAGAGTAGTGATAAGCCCCCCATTGGCAAAACCGATCAATCCTCCCATTAAAATGCCTAATAGTAAAGCAATTAAGAGAGGTATTCCGGCATTTATAGCAAAGGCAGTTATAACACTGGAAAGAGCGATATTTGATGCCGCAGATAGATCGATCCCTCCGCTTATTATAATCACAGTCATCCCCAGAGCACCCAAGGCAACTATAACCGATTGGGTGGCGACACTTTTCAGATTGGACCCTCTTAAAAAACGGTCTCTAACCTCAGGGATCGAAGAAAATATCAACATAACCAGTATCAGGCCTAAAAAAGGGCCCAACCAATTCAGGACTGTCTGCATCCGTCCTTTAGATTTCCTCATTATACTTCTCTTTTTCCCAATACTCGTGCTGATGTATCGTTTTTCAACTTCCCAGTGCGGCAGCGGTCATTATACTATGTGCATCCCATTTCTGCACAGGGCGCAGCGCAACCAGCTTAAACCTGTGAAATACAGCGATATTATCGCAAATACCCAATAGTTCAGGCAGATAGGAGCTTACAAATATTATCGACTTTCCATGAGCCGACAGCCTGCCGATCCACTCATAAATCTGCGATTTACTCACAATATCTATGCCTCGAGTCGGCTCGTCCAGTAACAGTACCTCTGCTTCCTGATGCAATAAGCGGGCAAGGGCAACTTTCTGTTGGTTGCCTCCGGACAGGTTGTCAACAGCTTGGTCAGGATTTTCAGCTTTTATATTCATTATATCCAGGAATCTCGAAGCCTCCTTTTTTTGCTTTTTTAGATCGATAAAGCCGTATCTGTTATAGGGTCCATACCGGCTCATGGTCAAATTATCTGCCAATGACAGGGATAAGGCCAATCCTTCCCTTTGTCGGTCTTCGCTCAAAAATCCGACTCCTTGTTTTATTCGTTCCCTGGGGTTTCCTTGAGAAATTGTCTGCCCAGATAAAACAATTACGCCTTTTTCTACTTTGTCCAGACCGAATAGCGTACGCAGCATCTCGGTACGGCCGGCTCCGATCAATCCGGCAACCCCCAGGATCTCGCCCTTTCTAAGCTCAAGATCTATGGCCTCAAGCATATTTTTACCTTTTAACCCTTTTACAGTTAAAACAACATCTTTAATGCGATGGTCCACTCTTGGAAACAATTCTGAAAACTCCTGTCCAACCATCATTTGGATAATCTCATCCAGACTAACTTCGTGCATAGCACCGGATCTGATCATTTTACCATCTCTAAGCACAGTGAAACGATCAGCAACCCGCTGTACTTCTTCCAGAAAATGGCTGATATATATAATTCCTACTCCCTTTTGTTTAAGTTTATGGATTATTTCAAAAAGCCGCTCACAATCCTCAAGAGACAAACTGCTGGTAGGTTCATCCATGACTATTATACTTGCCTCCCCGATCAACGCCCGGGTAATCTCAACAATCTGGCGGGCCCCTACACTTAAATTCCCGACTTTTGCATCCAGCGGTATTTTCTCATGCCCGACAAAGCAGAGAGCTTCCTGCACCATGTTTGCCATCTCTTTTAGTCTCAGGAAACCCGATGTGCTTATCTCCCTGCCCAACATCACGTTTTCCATAACCGTAAGATGAGGAGCTAAGTTGAGCTCCTGATAGATCATGGAAATTCCTTTTTTTCGGCTTTCAAGGGGATTGGAAGGTTGAAAAGCTTCACCATCCAAATATATATTTCCTTTATCGGGTTTAATCGCTCCACTTAGAATTTTTACAAGGGTACTTTTCCCAGCTCCATTTTCACCCAATAAAGCATGAACCTCCCCGCTTTTAAGCTCAAAGCCAACATCTTCCAGTGCTGTAGTGGCTCCAAAGTGTTTGCTTATTCCCGTCATTTTAAGACGGAGAGAACATTCCTGGTTAATCGTCATCTATCCAAATAACGGGAGAAATCCGGTTCAAGCAGCTGCCTGTTTTTGGGCTCATCCATATTTTCTCTGGTTATTAGGTATACTCCTGTATCGACCCGCGTTTCAATTTCCACTCCCTTTAAATGAAGGATCATTTGTTTAACCCCGAGATATCCCATATTTAAGGGATCCTGCAGGATCAAACCATGTATTTCCCCATCCTTTAATCCCTGCACTAATTTAGGGCTGCTGTCAAAACCGACAAATTTGATCTTGCCTGCTAAACCAGATTCTTGAATCGCCCTCAGCGTTCCGAACGTGGTTGATTCATTCGGGCAAAAAATCCCTTCAACATCAGGAAAGCGGCTGAGAAGATTTTCTGTCAATTGATAAGCTGACTCCGTAGTGGTTCCTGCATACTGGTCTTCTGCCAAGAATTCGATTTCGGGATATTGATTCTGGATGGTTTCTTTGAAACCGTTTTCCCTATTAGTTGTGCTCGCCGACCCTTCTTGATAACGGATAAGAAATATTTTTCCCTCTTCATCTAAAAGCTCCCCCATCTTTTCAGCTGCCATAACGCCGCCTCTAAAGTTATCTGTCGCTACAAAACAAATATAATCACTCCCTTGTAGGGCAGAATCAATGATCACCACTGGAATGTTTTCCCGGGCTGCATCTGTAACCGGTCTCATCAAGGCCCGGTCATCCAATGGGGCCAATACGATCCCGTCGACCCCACGACTTATAAAATCTTCAACCACTGTTATCTGCTGCGCTCTATCATCTTCTTTTTGCGGACCTTTCCATAAAATTTCCACATCCAATTCAAGTCCTGCCTTAACAGCGCCTGCGTGGACTGATTTCCAGAATTCATGCGTTACCCCTTTGGGAATAACCGCAATCTCGACTTTATCTTCTGTATCCACCCCTGCCTCTTTCTTCTCGGAAGACCCACAACCATATATCCCCATCAAAACTACGAGGACCAAACTGGATAGAAATAAAACCTTTTTCATGACAACCTTATTATGACTCAATTGAAAATTCCTTTTTGGCATGATCTTCCTTAAATTCAATAGATTATCTAAATCAGGATGAAAGTCAAGGTCATGATAAAAAATAAAAGGAGCTATTTCACGATTGTTTTAGAGTGGTAACATCATATTGAAAGCATACAGAGTCGCCCCCCTGATTAAAAGTTTGAAAATGAAGACAGAATAATATGGAATATATTAAATAAGTTTCGAAAAAAGACAAACAGGAAGAACCTCCTTGTAAATCAAGCCGGTTCTTCCTGTTTTATACTGGCTTATTTTTTCTTTAAAATTGGCATGCCGGTTCTTTTGGTCTCTTCAACTTTATAGCCGGCAGGAACATCGTCTAAAGAGCCGGATCTTATATCTCTGGCAAAATAATAAATTCTCTGCTTTCTGCCACCCTTTAGATTTACATCTTTAAAGTGAAGATAATACTTAACCCCTTTTGAATTTGTGAATTCATATGCCATTTATTTACCTCCCAATAAAGTTATTTTTTGTTAGTGGAAATTTGGCCTCTATTTTTCCAATTCTTGTTCAATTTTTATAAAAATAAGGCGTAATGTCAAGATATATTAAAAAAAAATTTCTTTACGCTATTTTTACACTCTCCTATTTTGCTTTTTAGGAATTCTTTTAAATTAAAAAAATCATTCTAAAATCCAAAAAAATATTGATAAACTCAAATAAATTTAAAAAATTTATTTTTTTTATTTTTTTTATTTTTTT
>CAZLBV010000129.1:0-32279 GCA_964557845.1 uncultured Eubacteriales bacterium
GTTTCACTCGAGGGACCATGCCCGTGCTGTTCCGGAGGGCTTTCTTCGGGAATTATACACATCCTTTAACCGTTTGTTCGAATGTTGAGTAAAAATGGGAGAACTCCTTTGGGGAGAGGGGGAAGGAAAAAGGTGCCCCCTTGGAATCTATAGATTCCACTTGGATTATAATCTATTTGCCTGTAGTTGAGTGAGATAGATCAATTATTTGGAAGATTTGGGGGATCTTCATTAGAATAAAAGAGAAGGCCCATTTGTAGGCCGGGATATCAGCCGATTCCTGCGTTTGCATATTTAGATGGGCTGTATTATACTTATTTTTTTTCATTAACTTAACCAGAATTACGCATGAAAACACTTAGGTTTAAATTATTTAATTTATTATAAAAAATCATGATAACTTTATAAACGAATACTAACTAAGGAGAATGAAATGAAAAAAGTAATCATCATGGGAGCCGCCGGTCGAGACTTCCATAACTTCAATGTGTTTTTTCGTGATAATGACTACTACCAAGTAGTTGGTTTTACCGCCACACAGATCCCGGATATAGAAGGCAGGAAATATCCCGCCGTTTTAGCTGGTAAATTGTATCCGGAAGGGATCCCAATTTATTCAGAAAAGGATCTGACATCCCTGATAAAAGATAAAGCTGTAGATCAAGTCTTTTTTTCCTACAGTGACACTCCCCATGAGTATGTCATGCATAAGGCATCAGAAGTACAAGCCGCCGGAGCCAGTTTCATGCTGCTTGGCCCGGATGAAACCATGATCAAAAGCTCCAAGCCGGTCGTTTCAGTCTGCGCAATTCGAACTGGCTGCGGGAAAAGCCAAACAACCAGAAAAATTGCCTTACTCCTAAAAGAAAAAGGCCGTAAAGTAGTGGCCATCCGTCATCCCATGCCTTACGGCGACCTTGCTCAACAAAGGGTTCAACGCTTCGGCACTTACGAAGACATGATCAAGCATAAATGCACCATCGAAGAGATGGAAGAATACGAACCTCACATCAAGGAGGGCATCATTGTCTATGCCGGCGTGGATTACGGTGATATTTTAAAAGAAGCCGAAAAAGAAGCAGATATTATCCTGTGGGATGGAGGCAATAACGATATACCATTCTACAAATCTGATCTTGAGATAGTGGTGGTCGATCCCCACAGGCCCGGGCATGAACTTCTCTATTACCCTGGTGAAACCAACTTTAGGAGAGCCGATGTTCTTGTCATAAATAAAATGGGAACCGCAGATAAAGATAACATCGACATTGTTCTAAATAACATAAAAAAATATAATCCAGATGCCACTGTCATAAAGGCAAAATCACCCATTCAAGTTGAAGAAGGGGAAAAAATCGCAGGCAGGAAAGTTCTTGTAGTAGAAGACGGGCCCACTCTGACCCATGGAGAAATGAGATATGGCGCCGGGATTGTGGCTGCAGAGCAATATAAAGCTGCTGAGATCATTGATCCCAGGCCCTATGCTGTCGGTTCGATAAAATCCACCTTCGAAAAATACACGCATCTCGATAGGGTTCTCCCCGCAATGGGTTATGGGGAAAAACAGATCGAAGAATTAAAGGAAACCATAAATAAAGCAGATTGCGATCTCGTTATCAGTGGAACTCCCATAGATCTGGGCAAGCTTATTCAGACAAACAAACCGATGCTCCGGGTTACCTATAACCTCGAAGAGATCGGTTCTCCTGATCTGAGAGAGGTTCTTAAAAAGTTCTGATGAGAAGGAAGATCGCCCTGATTGCCTTCGGAGGAAATGCCATTCTTGCTTCCAAACAGAGAGGGCTGCAATCCGAACAAGAAAAAAACGCCCAAAAAGCCGCTGCGTTAATGATCCATGTGATTAAAAAGGGATATGACCTTATCCTTGTCCATGGAAATGGCCCCCAGGTGGGAAATATTCTTATTCAAATGGAAGAAGCCATTAATAAAATCCCTCCTTTTTCTCTAGAGGTTTGTGACGCCATGACGGAAGGAAGCATGGGATATATGCTTGAAAAGGCATTGATCAATGAACTTCGGAAGAATTCTCTGGATAAAGATGTAGCAACATTAATAACCCAAGTGATCGTGGATAAAGATGATCCTGCCTTTGATAAGCCTACAAAACCCGTTGGCCCGTTCTATTCCCAGTACCGGGCAAAAATGCTTACAAGAGAGAAAAAATGGAACATGGTTGAAGATGCCGGCCGGGGTTACAGGAAAGTCGTTCCTTCTCCCAAACCGATCGATGTTGTTCCCAAACATGTTCTGAATGACCTGGTCCATTCTGGTAAAATCGTGATCGCAGCTGGAGGAGGAGGCATCCCTGTGATCATCAACAGCCGAGGGCTTTTTCAAGGAGTTGAAGCAGTTATTGATAAAGATTACGCTGCCAGCCTTATTGCCAGGGAAGTCAAAGCTGACCTCTTCATCATCCTCACTGAAGTTCCCCGAGTCTACCTTAATTTTGGAAAACAAAACGAAAAACCGATAAGAACAATGACAATTGCTGAAGCAAAAAAATATAATAAAGAGGGACATTTCCCCCCCGGATCAATGAAACCAAAAATAAATGCTGCCATCGAATACATTGAGGATGGAGGAAAAGAAGTTCTAATAACATCAGCAGCACATCTGAAAGCGGCCTTGATCAACCGTTCAGGAACGAAGATCACTCCTTCTAATTAGGGACGGGCATGAAAGATCTTTTATCCATCCATGATATATCTATCTATCAATTCCACACTATCATGGATCTTACCCGAGAATTAAAAAGAAATTCCCGAAAATTCCGTCAGCGCATGCAAAACCGGATATTAGCCATTCTGTTTAAAAATCCCATATTTCAAATAACAACAGGATTTGAGGCAGGGTGGCTCCAGATGGATGGGAAAATAATCCATTTATCCTATGCTGATATTTCAGCAAATATGAAGAAAGATCCGTGGAGTATTGGAAAACACCTGGAGAAATGGGTGGATGGAATTTTTACGGTAGATCTCAATCATGAATTCATCACAGAACTGGCACTTGCCTGCAGCATTCCTTTAATAAATGGAAAAAGCGATCTTTTCTATCCCTGTCAGGCTCTAGGTGAGATATTTACTCTAAAAGAAAAAAAAGGCGACCTGGCCCATGCAAAATTAACTTATATGGATTCGGATCTAAGTCACTGCCACAGCCTTATCTTAGCCTCTGCAAAAATCGGAATGGAAGTCACTGTGCTTATTTCTGAATCATTTAATCCCAGTGCTGAGATCACAAAAGAAGCCCGGGAAGATGGAGCAGAATCAGGATTTAAGTTAATCTTGACCGAAGATCATGTCCAAGCCGCCAAAAACGCAGATGTTATCTATCTGCCGGAAGATCTTATGGAATCGAAAAGAGGGGAGCAAAAAAAAACAGATTCCATTATTCCGCTTGCTAAACCAGATGCACTCATAATGCACAGTTCTCTATGGAAAGGAACAAAGAAAAATAAAAATGAAATGATTGACTCAACCAGGTCAATCATGTTAGAAGTGGCTGATAATAGACTTCATGTACAAAAGGCCATTATGATATTATTATTAGATAACTAAAATGGAAAAACAAAACGATATCACTAAAATCACAGATGAAGACCTGCTTTATGTGAAAACCGAGCTGGACGAGAACAAAAAACCTGAAGTTCTTCATGTGCTGAGCAAAAAACTCGCTTATAAAAAAAATGCAACCCAATTAAGCCAAGAAGTCAAGATCTATGATCCACAATGTGAATTTAAAATCGGTGACCTGATCTACAAGGAATATGATGAACCTCTAGTAGTTAGCAGTAAAGGAACAGAACATTTTAAAGGGGGGGTAGTTCTTAAGGTTGTCAATAAGATCGTCTTTGAAGACTACGGCGAAATGTTGGAAGTTGATTATACTGGAGGTGGGGTCTTTCGGAAACATATAGATTTTATGAAAAAGACCAAAACTCAAGTTCTGCTTCCCAGCAAACAAAGCGGGCAAACTCTCATCCCGGAAAAACTGCAAAAAGAAGAAGACCCCAGACTGCGTGAACTGCCCATGACTGAAAAAGATTTGAAAAATCTTATGCGAAATCTGCAGGCAGAAATGAATAAATCTCCAGATTTCTTTAATTGGAATGATTTATGGCAGCTAGAAAAAAACCGGATAGAAATAAAAGACAAAACCATCAAAGATATTGCCGCCTATTTCAAAAAAAACAACCAGCCTGATACCACAGAAAATCTAGTGTCTAAATTTCTTGACATAAAACAGTCCGAGGAGATCTTTGACATATACTGCATGAGTCTGAATTTTCATCTTGAAAAGAAACACAGGAAGGACTTTATTTTTGTTTCTTCTCAAGGTTGGGGTGAATGGTTCCTAAAGGATATACTTGATTCCTTTCTAACCGACCTGCCGTTATTGGCCCCTAAAATTAAACTCCCAGAACTCAAAGGTGAAAAGGACTTTATCCTTCCCCAAATCCAAAAATTTCCTCTAAGGGTTTATTTAACTTGGAGAGAGATCTGCTCAAGCGGTATCCTTATTCCAAAATCTTTGAATAGAGAGCTGTCAAATTCAAGAAAATATATTTGCGTCGATAGTGAAAGCGGTGATGAATATTCTGTTTATTACTATCCCAACAAAAATTTTATCCTTGGATTTAAAGAATTTTATGAAAAAAACTCTGTTCCTCAAGGAGCAAGCCTTACCCTTGAAAGAGAATCTCCGGTACGCTTCAATCTAACTCTCAAAAAGTCAAGAAAAGGAATATCTGCCCCTCAAGTCACCTACAATTCCAAAAATAATACCTTCGTAAAAGCAGATCAGGATATGTATACTAATTGCATCCCCCACAAAGTCATAC
This sequence comes from uncultured Eubacteriales bacterium, assembly GCA_964557845.1. Taxonomy (GTDB): domain Bacteria; phylum Acidobacteriota; class Aminicenantia; order Aminicenantales; family Aminicenantaceae; genus CAZLBV01. The sequence continues at coordinate 4,865 of CAZLBV010000129.1, forward strand.
ATCTTGAAAGTGAAACTCTAGAAAATCTGGTCCAAATGTATAAAGAGATCCAAGGGATGGATCTTCATCAACTTCTGATTCATCTATTTAAAAACTTCGGATTGGAAGGTGAAAATTCTTCTCTCCATTTCTTAAGAGCATATCACTTGGCAGACATGCTGCGGAGAACTTCACAGGAAGATGTAGAAAAAGTTCTGCATTTATCTGAAGAATTTATACCATCAGAAAAAGCCAAAGGGCTTTTCTTATATATTGAAAAATCTGAGATCGAGGAAGAAAGAGAACCAGAGAAGAAGAAAGTTGAAACTGCGGAAACAAGAGGCGAAGAAAAAATTGCTGCCAGAAACGAAGAACTATTTGAGATCGGCACTGTTGGTGAGATCACCTATGAACATATTAAAGAACAGGAGGTCAAAGTAGTTGAACCGGCTCCACCAGAACCCAAAACGATCGAATCTGAAAAAATCAAACATGAAAAGCCTAAATCTGCCAGAACACCAAAGCCTTTCCAGAAAAAAGAACCACTCATCCCACCCGCTCCTGAAGCTGAAAAATTCGCAGCGCCTTTAGAAGAAAAAGAGAAGGCACAAGCAAAGAAAGAAAAACCTGCTAAGAAAAAGAAGCAAAAAGCTGCCTTGGAAATGGAAAAGACCCCACGAAAAAGAAAGGGTGAGAGAAAATTTATTGAAGAAAAGATCGAATTGGAAGAATCCGAACTGGAAGCTCTCTATGCAGAAAAATTTGAAGAAAAAAAAGATATAACCGAAGAAAGTAAAGAGCCTTCTGAAAAAGAAACCCCAATAGATTATCAACAATTTATATCCCAGGGAACACTATCCGGCGGATTATTCGGTGAGAAGCTTAAAACTGCCCTGGATAAGAAAAAAGACGACAAGAAAAAAGAGACAAAGAAAAAAAAGTAGGGTAAAGAGACCATTATGGGGAAAAAATGGAATCCCCCTTCTTCTTGGCTAAAGATCACAACTCTGGACGTCCATGCAGCCGGGGAGCCTCTACGCATAATCACGGGCGGGATCCCTCCCCTTCCAGGAAAGACGATCCTGGAAAAAAGGCGTTATGCCCAAAATAATTTGGAGGCTGTCCGTACTGCCCTCATGTGGGAACCACGCGGTCATGCTGACATGTATGGATGCATCCTAACAGAACCTGTAACGCCAGACGGAATCATAGGTGTTATTTTCCTTCATAACAAAGGCTACAGTACGATGTGCGGTCATGCGATCATTGGTCTGACCACAGCAGTATTGGACACAGGTATGATCAAGATCCCGGGGAATAAACCGGTTGTCAAACTTGACACACCAGCCGGCCGGGTTACAGCCACTGCTTTACGAAAAAATGGGAGAGTGAAAGAAGTTTCTTTTCAAAATGTACCCTCTTTCGTCTACGCAATGGACAAAAAGGTTTTGATCCCTGAATTTGGCGAAATCACCTATGATATCGCCTTTGGAGGAGCTTATTACGCATTCTGCTCTGCCGAAAATTTGGGGCTTAAGCTGACTTCCGAATATTCATCTACTCTTATCAGAGTAGGAATGGACATAAAAAACTCAGTGGATAAGTCAATAAACATAAAGCATCCTTACGAAAAAGATTTAAGCTTTCTTTATGGGACAATATTTGTCGGGCGGCCTGAAAACAAAAAAAACCACAGCCGCAATGTTTGTATATTCGCCGAAGGAGAACTTGACCGCAGCCCAACCGGGACCGGAGTTAGTGCCAGAGCAGCACTTCATTATGCCCGGGGAGAAATAAACCAAGATGAAACCTTTAAAGTGGAAAGCATTTTGGGGACTAGTTTTACAGGACGCATAGTAAAAACAACATCATTTGGCCCTTATCCAGCGGTTATACCTGAAGTTACAGGCCAGGCCTTTATAACCGGAAGACATGAATTTTTTATTGATCCAAATGACCCCCTCCAAAAAGGCTTTTTCCTTCGCTAACAATTTCGCCCTGAAAAATAAAAAATAAATATTATATTGGTCACTTTCTTATTCTAAGAGCATTTGCAAACGAAATCGTTAAGTACTCCGGACTATCACAATATTTTATGTTTGACCCCAACTTTACGGGTAACACCGATCTGATCAAGAAGCTCAAGTAAAGGAATAGCATATTTACGGGTAAGCCCTGTCATTTGCTTGAATTCCAAGACACTTAATTCCGCCTTGCCTGAATTTCTTATTTTCTGGATCAGTTCTTCCAGCCAGTTAGAATGAAGAATGAATCCATCCTGTCCCTGAACGATCTTTTTCCTTTCAATTAAAATTGAAAGAAGCTGATTTATCCGTTTTAGAGAAAGATTAAATCTCTGTTTTAGTTCTTCCATGGATACTGCTTGCAGTTCTCCTTTTAAAGTCATTATTTCCATTTCTTTTAAGATTTTTTCTTCTTCAGGGGTCAGCTGAACTTTGAAATCGATCAGAGCAAGATTTTCATCCGCATATCTTAATTTTTTATTTTTAATCAAAGCTTCGATGGCAACCTGCAGGACATTATTGGGCACTTTGAACCTGCTCTGAAGATGGCTTTTGGGCGCACCTACTTCGTGAGGATTTTTTTTGTGATATTTCTCTAAAAAGGAGACCATCCGGCGGCAGAGATACTCAAAGCTTTCATGGGAAAGCAAGAAAAGAGGAGAAAAAGAAAAGATCATAGCATCTCCATCTGCTTCCAATACTTGTGAAATTTCTCTTAACTCCTTAGTGGATAATCCGGTAAATTCAATCAATTCTCTTTCGCTTATACCTTCGATTCCCTTCTCACGTATGAGGGCACGGAGCATATCCTTAGAACTTCCGGACAGTTTTTCCAAAACCTCAATTTTTCTATCTTCATTTTTTTTAATCGTACTTTCAAAAACAGGGGCCAGAATGATGCCTTTTCCGAGTTCCTCTTTCCCCTTTTTATCCAAGATTATGAATTCATCCCTCCATTTCAAATTGATTTCTGAGGCACAGCGCAATCTTGCATACATAGGCATTGTTTGCTTATCCGAATAAAATGAAAAAGCTGCCCTAACAACATATTGACCGGATCTGATGACAACTCCAGCGGTTAAGGGAAAAAGATCTTTCCCTGGTACAATAACAGTATCAAATACCTTGCTAATCAAAACATACTCCTTATTTTAATCTGGATTATTCGACGAGGGCACCAAGAGTATTCGTCGTAAAATAGGATCGACTGCAGCCAGAATATATGTACCCCATTGTCCATACTGAATAACCGAACCAGTCCTTTTATCCTTCATAGTGAGATCGCTTTTTTTAAACCTATAATACCCTTTCAGATCTTCCACGGAAACAAATCCCTCTACAAAATAATTGTCTAATTCGACCACAATTCCTTTTCTATGGATCCCAACCACAATACCAGTCACTTCATCCCCCAACTTCTTTTTTAGAAACCGAAATATCCTCCATTCCAAAAGATCCCGCTCGGCTTTATCCGCACGTCTTTCTCTATCCGTGGAATGGACTGCGATCTCCGCAAGATGAAAAGTTTTATTTTTTCCTCCACAGAGGACTTGTTTAAGGATTCTGTGAACAACCAGATCCGGATACCTTCGGATAGGTGAAGTAAAATGGGTATAGCACTTTTTTGCCAAACCGAAGTGACCCTTATTTTCAGGAGAATATACGGCCAGCCGTAGGCTTCTGAGAATTTCCACCAACAACAATTTTTTTTCAGGCCTTCCCTCCAATCTATCTATGATCTTTTGAAGGTCTTGTGATCGAACTTTTCTCCCTCCGGGAAGGGCAAGACCAAAGAATGCTAATAATTCCCTTAAACGATTCAGATCCTCCGGATCCGGTGGAGGATGAACTCGGTATATCAATTCATATCCTCTTTCAAAGAGATATGTCGCCACTGCTTCATTGGCAGCAACCATAAATTCCTCTATTATCTGATGGGCTTCATTCCTTTCGAGGGGAACTATCTCAGCGAGCAGAGCGTCTTTATAGATCAGATCAGGTTCAACCAAGTCAAAATCAAGACTGCCGGCTTTCCGGCGTTTCTCCCTTAAAATGGTTGATAGATCATTCATAAGGAATACATCCGCAGCAATATGTGAGTATTTGCTTATCTCTTCCTGATCCTGTTTTATTATTTTAAATACTGCATTATAAGTCATCCTCTCACAGGTTCGAATACACGAAGGATAAAGCTTCTTGTTCACTATATTGCCACTGAGATCGATCTCCATGACTACAGAAATTGTCAGTTTCTCTTCTCTTGGTCTCAGGCTGCATATATAGTCAGATAATTTCTCCGGCAGCATGGGGAGGACCAAATCAGGAAAATATATGCTGGTTCCTCTCTCAAAAGCTTCTTTATCCAGAAAACTTTCTTCAGGAACATAATGAGAGACATCGGCAATATGAACACCAAGTAAAAAATTTCCTGAATCCAGTTTTTTTATACTTACGGCATCATCAAAATCACGAGCATCCTCACCATCAATGGTCATACTTGTCCACGAGCGAAAATCTTTTCTTCCTCTTCTGTCTTCAGAGTCACATTTGGCAGAAATCCCTTCAGTTTCCTTTAAGGTTTCTTCCAAGAACTCCCAGGGCAAATGATATTTTTCTATGATCGCCTTGACATCAACCCCTGGTTCATCCTGATTTCCCAGAATCTTTAGAACTTTATAGGAATCTCGCTCGACCAGAACAATGCTGCCCTCTGTTAAGGATTTTGCCTCCTCAGAACTAAAGAGTGATGTTCTTTCCTCAGGAGAATCTAAAGGAACAAAAAAAGGGGTGTAGCCCTGGATCTGAATAATACCGATCAAATTGGACCGTTCTTTTTTAAGTATCTTAATAATTCTACCTTCCAGTTTTCCTCGTTTTCCAGAAGGCTTAAAGATGACTTCCACTACATCCCCGGTTATAGCTTTGAGTTTGAACCGAAGGGGGATAAAAATGTCATCTTCCCCCGAGAAAGGCTTTACAAATCCATATCCTCTTAAAGCAGCAGTAAAAATTCCCTGGGTAATATTAGTTCTTGGTTGTACATAATACTTTCTTTTAAGTCTAAAAACCGCCCCTTGATTTTCAAGCTCATTAATTTTTCTCTCCAGGATTATTTTTTCTTTCCGGTTTAAATTCAATTCGCGGGCTATTTTCTGGAGGCTTAACCCGGTTTTACGCCTGGAAAGGAGGGACAATATTTTTTTTTCTAACATTAAAACCTTTTCTAACTCAATAATAGAATACAGATAAATAAGGGACCTTATATTTTTTCCTAATATGTTTGATCCATTTTATCCGGAATATTTCCTGGATCTCCCTTTCTTTTTTTTCCTTATGCTCGATCCTGATCCCTTCCAAAAATCTCTCCTTTTCCTTTTCTGTTCCATGGTCTAAAAGGATTTTTTCTACTTCAGTATCAGCCTTTTCCAGCAGATCTTCGTCTATATTCTCCCGCCTTAATAATTCCTGTGCCTGGAGGAAGACATGATTAAGCCCGCAAATCTCACCGGGGATCTGTTTCGTGAATCGATCAACCTCTCGTTTCAAATTAATGATCGATTCATCTTTATAGGCAAAATTGTAGTTTTCTCCTACCTTCCTGTCTTGGTATAGTTTAAAAGCTTCCAAAACTTTAAAGTCACACTGAGTCAATCTTAATATTCTTTTTTTCTGAAAAGATTTATTCCGGATTCCGTCAAAAGTATTCCTTATCCCTTCCAGAACTATTCTCTGCGGGATACCCATAGATACCCACTTGCTTAAAGTGGAGAATTCAGAAGGGGAAAGAAAGAAAGGGGCCCCCCGAAGTTCAAAAAAAAACCTGGCTGCTGTCTGGAAGTACTGGCTTTTGTTTCTATGGTTCATAATTATTTTGATCAAAGTATCAGCGTATCATGTTTCCAATAAATGAAAAAGAGAAATCCTTAATTCACACGAGATCCAGGTACCTACACTTAACTGCGGTTTTTAGCATGTATAATTCTCAATCCTTCCAGCACTAGAAATGGTTCAAAACCGGAAATATCGTCGAGTTCAGGTATTATCAGAGAGGCAAATCCTCCGGTTACAATGACTTTAGCTTTTTTCCCTATTTCATTTTTGATGACTTCTATGATCTTGGAAACCAAACCTATATAACCAAAATATAATCCAGACTGCATGCTAGCAACAGTTGTCCGTCCGACAGCCTGTTTGGGTTTTACAATCTCAATTCTAGGAAGTTTTGCTGTTTTAAGATACATGGATTCTGCGGCGCTTTGGATCCCAGGGGCGATCGCACCTCCAAGATACTCTCCTTTTCCTGAGACCGCATCAAACGTTGTGGCCGTCCCAAAATCAACTACCACAACCGGCCCACCAAATTTTTCGAAAGCCGCCAACGAAGCCACTATTCTGTCCGCTCCCACTTCGGCCGGGTGTTCATATAGAATGGAAAGTCCGGTTTTTAATCCCGGTCCTACAATCATAGGTCTAATTTTAAAAAGGTCGCGGCTCAGGCTTTGAAAAACAGGAGTAAGCGGCGGAACTACACTAGAGATAATAATCTCATTTATTTCCGAAGCTTTAATATCACTCAGGGCAAATAACTCCATAAGCAAAATTTTGTATTCATCGCAGGTCTTTTCCCGGTCAGATTTGATCTTCCATGGTTTATGCAGTTTTTTACCCGAAAAAACTCCCATCGCAATGTTTGTATTCCCGATATCAATAGCCAACAGCATTGGATACCCCTTTATCATAATTTCGGAATGATTTTATGTTAATTGGAATAACCGCCTATTTCCTCTAAACTTTTATGGATCTTTATTTTTCTTTCTTGATAGTCTTCCAGCCTCTTTTTATTTTTTTCGACCACCTCTGCCGGCGCTTTGTTTATGAAATTTTCATTTTCCAGCCTCTGGTTTATTATCTCGATCTCTTGGTCAACTTTATCTAATTCCTTTTTCAGTCTTTGTTTCTCCTGGTCCAAATTGAGGGCATCTTCTTCGAGAGGAAGGGCTAATTCCCATGACCCGGCAATTCCTTTAAGAACCTTTACCTTGGGATCAAATTCCCCAGGAAATTCAATACTTGATATCCCAGCCAAATCCTCGATATATTTGCGGTACCGTATGATGATTTCCCTTCCAGACTCCCCATGGGTATTCATCCATAGGACCATTTTTTCCCGGGGAGGAATACGATTTTCAGCCCTAACCGTTCTGATCTCAGTAATGATTGTCTGAATGAGGTTCATATGTTTTTCCGCTTCGGTATCCTTTCTTTTTTCATCGGGAAGCGGAAAATCAGCCTGCGCCAAGGATTTTCCCGAAACCGGCAAATACTGCCATATCTCTTCAGTCACAAAAGGCATGAAGGGATGGAGCAGCCGCAGGATTTTATCCAAAACATCCATCAGGACTGCTTGACTCGTCTTATTTCCTTCCTTTAATTGTGATTTTACAAGTTCTATATACCAGTCACAAAATTCATGCCAAATAAAATGATAGAGCTTATCAGAAGCCTCATAAAACTTATATTCTGTAAGGGATTCATTTATTTCCGTTATTATTTGATTCAGCCTGCTTTTTATCCAACGGTCGACTAAGGTTAATTCATTTTGCTTTTCTGAGACATCTCCATCTAGATTCATTAATACAAACCGGGCTGCATTCCAGATCTTGTTGACAAAGGTCCGGTATCCGGCCATTCTATCCTCAGAAAGGGAAATATCCATCCCAGGGACAGCCAGTGCAGCCAACGTGAATCTTAAGGCATCTGTTCCATATTTTTCTATCATTTCCAGAGGATCAATAATATTTCCCTCTGATTTACTCATCTTTCTTTTTTTAAAATCTCTGACCAATCCATTGATAAAAATATCTCTGAACGGGATATCCTTCATAAATTTCATGCCCATCATTATCATTCTGGCTACCCAGAAAAATATGATATCAAAACCGGTTGCCATTAGATCAGTCGGGTAAAATATCTTCAAATCTTCGGTCCTATCAGGCCAACCCATAGTTCCGAAAGGCCAAAGTGCGGAGCTGAACCAGGTATCAAGCACATCCTCATCTTGATGAATATTATTGCTTTTGCAGCTTGAACATTCCTTCGGGGTATCAATGGATACAATAATCTCTCCGCAATCCTCGCAGTACCAGGCCGGTATACGGTGTCCCCACCAGAGCTGCCTGGAGATACACCAGTCATGAATATTGTACATCCATTCAAAGTAAGTTTTTGTCCAGTTAGAGGGAATAAAACGGATACGGCCTTCTTCCACTACTTTAATAGCTGCTTCAGCCAGGGGAGCAATCTTTACAAACCACTGCCATGACAAATGGGGTTCGCTCATGGTTTGACAGCGGTAACAGTGTCCCACATTATGCTGATAATCCTCTATCTTCTCAAGCAGCCCCCGCTCATCAAGCATGGAAACAACTTTGTCCCTGCATTCGAAACGGTCTAATCCTTTAAAAGCCTCACCGGCATCATTGGTCATCTTTCCGGAACCATCAATAACTATAATCTGTTCGAGGTTATGTTTTTTCCCTATCTCGAAATCAACCGGATCATGCGCCGGTGTGACTTTAACCGCCCCTGTACCAAATTCCATCTCTACCATTTCATCTTTGATGACGGGTATCACTCTTTGAGTTAAGGGCAGGGCAACCTTCTTTCCATGAAAAGCTTGGAATCGTTTATCCTCAGGATGGACGGCCACTGCAGTATCACCTAACATCGTTTCCGGCCGGGTAGTCGCAACAGTTAAGAACTCATCTGAATCAAAAACAGGGTATTTGATATAATATAGTTTCGCACTCAGCTGTTTATGTTCGATCTCAATATCGGAAAGGACCGTACCGCAGTGGGGGCAGCGATTGACCAGATAATAATCCCGGTATACCAATCCTTCCTTGTACAATTCGACAAAAACTGTTTTAACCGCTCGGGAAAACCCCTCATCCAGTGTAAACCTCTCTCTCGTCCAATCAAGGGAAGCGCCCAGTCTTTTTAACTGGTGCATAATAACTCCGCCGTACTTCTCTTTCCAATCCCAGGCGAGCTCTAAAAAACGCTCCCTCCCCAGCTTTTCACGATTTAATCCTTTTCCCTCGAGGCTCTTCTCGATCACATTATGGACAGCAATACTGGCATGATCAGCCCCAGGAAGCCAGAGCACATTAAAACCCAGCATCCTTTTCCATCGCACAATAATATCAGGAAGAGTGAAACATAGGGCATGCCCCATATGCAGAGATCCGGTTACATTGGGAGGAGGGAGTACTATAGAAAACTTTTCCTTTGAAGAGGGGACTTCCGGCGTAAAGATATTCTTTTCAACCCAATAATGCGACCACTTGTCCTCTACCGGTTTCGGGTCATAGGATTTGTCTAAAACAGTCTTTTCTTTCATTTCTCAACCTCTGGAATATAACCGATCAGGTTATTGGATTTACTCGCTCGTCAATCTAAATGAGGTCATAAAATTTTGATCATCAATGGATGATCATCCGTTATTTTAACAATTTTGGTGTTTTTTTTCTTCAATTATTTCGATCTGAATAATTGATTTAGCTAGATTTTTCTTTCTTATTTTCTTCAATCAGGGCTGCTCTGATTCTTTTTTCTATGCCTTTCTCAATTTCGCGGATCTTTCTATCGATCATCCTTTCAATTTTATCCTCAATTTCTACCGTCGATTCATCCCCCAGTCTAATTTCTGCTTGCGAAGGCAGCTCCTCCGGCAGAGTTGCTGGATCTTTTCTGCTCTCTATGAGCTCCCGGACATAAGAAACCAAGCCCTTTGAATCAAAGGGCTCTGTAAACACACCGTCATAACTCAAACCGGATAATTTACTCGCGTCGAATACATCAAACGCTCCCTTTAGAAATATCATCGGAACAGATTGAAAATCATCCTTGTCCCGAATGATCTTTGCGATCTCATAACCGTCCTTACCAGGGATAAACGCGTTAAGTAGAACAGCATCAAATTTCAGATTAGATAACTCAAAGATTAATTCATCACCATTACCGAAAAAGCGGATACTGAATTCTGACTCGGGAAAAGCAATCTTTATAATTTCCCTGACTGAAACACTATTTTCAGCCACTATCAATCTGTACGTCATTGTATCCTCCCACAAGCTCAATGATCAAAATTACACCAATCCTTCTTTAGAGTCAATGCTATTCATTTTGACCCATTTACATCACATCCCGCCTTATTTAAGGAGGCGTAATTACGACAATCCATTACGAATGTGCAATGAGCCTGGGTCATTAGCGGCCCGAGGTTGGTGCATTTGCGAGGTGCAGGCAGGTGAAAATGTAGTGAACTACCTTGAACCTGCCAAGCTGATGCAAATGTGCCGAGATCGGGTCGCCCGTAGGGTAAAAGAGGCTGATATTAAACTAGACCAGCTTGATGATCGTTTCCAGTTATAATCTTCATGAAATTAATCATGTTACAATTGAAAAATGGATTGATTTATAAATCAGCCTATTTTACTAATGACTCAGAATTTAGTATTCGATGTAGAGAGCCTCTTCCCCTAACAACCCCTCCACCGCCATCACCAATTCTTCAGAAGGAGTCACGCCTTGAATATCGACTGATTTCACAAGCATCCTGGATGCATCAGGCGTATAAAGTTCGAAAAAAACCGGACAGTTACCCTGATATTTATTTAAGACTTCATGCAATTCCGTATAGAAGGAATCCTCATTATCCTTTAAATCCACCCGAAGGATCACCCGTTTTGCCAGATTCTGGAAGGCTTCAGTAAGAGTCATTATCTGAAGCAGCTGCAACCGTTTATTCTCGATATCTCCTATGAATTTTCCTTTAATCCAAACAAGCAGGTCTTTTCTTAAGTAATCATAATATTTCTGATAATAATCAGGAAAAACCACCATCTCGATCCTTCCGCTCATATCCTCTACAACCAAGCTTGCCATTCGCTCATCCTTCCTGGTTTTTAAAAGCTTTAAGGAAGAAATGATCCCGGCCACTTTTAACTCACCATTCAGACTGTCTGCCTCATTGATCTGTTTGATTTGATGAGAGATCAGTTTCTTTATGTATTTCCCATAATGTTCAAGGGGATGCCCGCTTATGTAAAAACCAAGAGCATCTTTCTCATAGGAAAGCAATAAGTTTTCGTCCCATTCCCTCATTTCTTTAACTTCAAGGGGGACTTCTGGTGGATCGAGCAAGGCTCCATCGAACAGCAAGTTCTGTTTTGACTCTTGTACTTTTTGCACTCTATGCGCGAAATCGACCATTATATCAATAAGATGGAATAATTGTGACCGCTTCCACTCCAAAGAATCAAAAGCACCTGCTTTAATAAGGCTCTCTATTACCTTTCTATTGATATTTTTGGCTTCAGGTTCCTTGAATATCTCAAAGGGCGAAGTGAAGCGGCCGATGCGTTCTCTTATTTTCACTATCGATTGAACAGCTCCTTCACCAACATTTTTAACTGCCGCTAAACCAAACCTGATATCATTTCCCACCACCGAAAAATTTACATCACTGGCATTTATGTCCGGAGGTAAAACCTTGATACCCATTTCTTTACAATCACTGATATATTTAACAACCTGAGAGGTTGCACCTCTTTCCGCCTCTGAGGTTAACAGGGCTGCCAAGAAAAATTTAGGAAAGTGTGCTTTTAAAAAAGCAGTCTGGTAAGCGAGATAGGCATAAGCGGCGCTGTGCGATTTGTTGAAACCGTAGCCTGCAAAAAATTTGATCTGTTCGAAAATCTGGGATGCTTTATCCTTATCGATATTTTTCTCCCTAGCTCCCTGTACGAATCGTTTCTTTTGGGCCTTCATAACCTCGGGATTTTTCTTCCCCATGGCTTTTCGCAATATATCCGCTTCTGCCATCGACATTCCGGCCAGATCTGTGGCAATCCGCATCACCTGTTCCTGATAGACTATCAGTCCATAAGTTTCCCTTAAGATGGGCTCTAACTCAGGGAAGTCATAGCTGATCTCGTCCTGATTATTCTTGTAGCGAACAAATTTTTCTGTCATCCCGCTTTTCAAAGGGCCGGGACGGTAAAGAGCATTTAAAGCAATCAGATCACGGAAACGTTCTGGTTTATAGTTTCTCAGCAGTTCCTTCATGCCCTGGCTTTCAAACTGGAAGACTCCTTCTGTATTTCCTGATTGGAATAAACGGAAGGTCTTTTCATCGCTTAAAGATATATTTTCCAAATCCAGTTCGCTGCCTGTAGTTTTTTTTATCAAAGACAATGTATCTTGAATAACTGTGAGGTTTCTTAAACCCAAAAGATCCATTTTCAGAAGCCCTATGGCTTCAATATCCTGCATGGGATACTGGGTGGTTATCTCGCCTTTTACGGATTGATATAGGGGAAGAAACTCCACCAAAGGCTTAGGAGTAATTACAATTCCTGCGGCATGTATGGAAGGGTGCCTTACCTGGCCTTCCAGCCTACGAGCGACAGATAACATCTTTTCTATCTTAGGCTTTTTCTCACAGATCTCTCTTAATTGGGAGACATTCTTCAACGCTCCCTCGATACTTGCATCTTCTCCAAACTGAGGGATCATCTTTGCGACTGTATCCACTTCAGGCAGAGGAACTTCCATGGCTCTACCTACATCCCGGACAGCCTGACGGGCTGCCATAGTCCCAAAAGTTATGATCTGACAAACATTTTCCTGCCCGTAATTCGAGGTAACATAATTAATAACCTCTTCCCGTCTTCTTCCGCAAAAATCAATGTCAATATCCGGCAGGCTTATCCTTTCCGGATTTAAGAATCTTTCAAATAAAAGATCATACTCCAAGGGATCGATATCAGTTATCCCTAAACTGTAGGCAAGTAGACTTCCTGCTGCCGACCCCCTACCAGGCCCTACCGGAATATTTCTCGACTTAGCCTCTCGGATCAGGTCCCAGACTATGAGAAAATAACCCTCGAATCCCATTTGTTTTATCAGCCGCTTTTCTTTAATCAACCGTGCCTGATACATATCAAGCGATGGCAGGTCACCTGCAGAAATAAGAGGCTCGAGTTTCTCCATCCTTTTTTGGAAACCCTCATCTACTACCTCATCAAAAAAATTCTCCAAAGATTTCCCTTCTGGGATCTTGAAATTCGGCAAAAAATATCCCGAAGTCGGAAACTCAAAATTACATTTTTCAGCAACCAGGACAGTATTCTGGATGGCTTCAGGATTATTGGGAAAAAGAGCCGACATTTCTTCATAAGTCTTAAAATAAAACTCATTCGTTTTAAATCTTATTCTGTCCTGATCAGTGATTCTCTTGTTCGTTTGAATACACAACAAAACATCATGGCTCTCTGCGTCTTCCTTTTCCAGATAATGGACATCATTAGTGGCAACCAGGGGTAAATCCAATTTCCCTGCCAGCTCAATCAAAAGAGGATTGATTTCTTTTTGCTGTTCTAATCCATGATCTTGAAGTTCTATATAAAAATCCCCATCGGAGAAAAACGCGGCATATTCCTTGGCAGCCTCTTCAGCTTGGTCCTCCTGTCCTATTGTCAAATAATAGTTAATCTCTCCTTTAAGGCAAGCCGATAACCCAATCAGTCCTTCGCTGTGGTGGATGAGAAGTTCTTTATCGATCCTTGGTTTATAATAAAAACCCTCCAGATATCCCTTGGTTAAGAGTGAACATAAGTTTTTATAACCGATGCTATTCTTAACCAATAAAACCAAATGAAAATGATTCGGCCGGGATTTGTGATGCTCTCTTTCCCAACGTGACCCTGGAGCCATATACACTTCACAGCCAAGAATGGGTTTGATGCCTTTTTCCTTTGCTTGGCGAAAAAAACTGACTGCGCCGAATATATTTCCATGGTCAGTTAAGGCAACAGCGGGCATATTATAACGGGAAGCAGCATCCACCATTTTTTCGATTTTCGCAGCCCCGTCGAGGATGCTGAAATCCGAATGGGTATGAAGATGAACAAAACCGTTTTTTGTTATTTTATCATTCATATCAAAATCATTCCCATTCTATTGTTGCCGGAGGTTTGGACGTGATGTCATAGACAACCCGGTTTACCCCTTCCACTTCATTCACTATCCTGTTCGATATTCGGCTCAACAAAGAATTCTCAGCCGGGAACCAGTCAGCGGTCATGCCGTCCACGCTCTGTACTAGACGGACAACGACTACTCTTTGATAGGTACGTTTATCTCCCATAACACCAACAGATCTTACCGGGAGGAGTACAGTAAACGCCTGCCACATGTGATTGTACAATCCAGCTGCTTTTATTTCCTGAAGAAGGATCTCATCCGCTTGCCTGATAATACGCAGTCTCTCTCTTGTCACTTCGCCAACAATTCTTACTGCCAGACCTGGGCCAGGAAAGGGATGCTGGCTAATAAAATCATCATCCATTCCCAACTCAGCCCCTAAAATTCTCACTTCATCTTTAAACAGCTCTCTAAGAGGTTCTACGAGTTTAAATCGCAATCCTTTTGGCAAACCGCCGACGTTATGATGCGATTTTATGCTGGCTGAGGGTCCCTTTACCGGATTGCTCTCGATCACATCCGGATAGATAGTCCCCTGTGCCAGAAATTCAATTTTTCCTATTTTTTGAGCTTCCTTTTCAAATATATGAATAAATTCCCGTCCTATGACCTTTCTTTTTCTTTCCGGAGAGATCACGCCTTTTAATTTCTCTAAAAAGATATCCGCAGCATCCACACCTAGGACATTTAAAGAAAATTTAGACCGGAATTTCCGCATAAGATCCGCAAATTGTCCCTCCCGCAGCAGGCCATTATCCACAAAAACACAGTACAGCCGGTCGCCTATGGCTTTATGAATGATCAATGAAGCGACCAGCGAATCCACACCGCCGCTCAGACCACAAATCACTTTTCCCCGGCCTACCTCTCTTCGTATCTCCTCAGTCTTTTGATCAATAAAAGATCCCATGTTCCATTCAGGTTTCAATCCTGCGATGGAAAATAAAAAGTTGGATAAAATATCCATCCCCTTTTCGGTATGAACAACTTCGGGATGAAACTGAACTCCAACCTGTCGTTCCGAAATATTCTCTATGACCGCTGTTTCACAATTCTCAGTAATCCCAGACACAATAAAGCCAGGCGGCAGCTTTTCGACCTTATCTCCGTGGCTCATCCACACACAGCTGCCATCTTCTATTCCTTTTAAAATCCCGTTCCGGTCCTTTATTTTAAGAGAAGCAAATCCAAATTCCCTTTTTTTTGAGGGAGTCACTTTTCCATTCCGGAGTAAAGCCATCAACTGGAGCCCATAACATATCCCTAAAACCGGAACCTTCATTCCGAAAATATCGCCGGATAAATGAGGAGCCCCCTTTTCATAGACGCTTTGTGGGCCTCCGGACAGAATAATCGCCCCAAATTCTTGGTTTTTTATGGCCTTGATCTGAGTATTAAAGGGATAAATCTCGGAAAAAACTCCAAGCTCACGGACTTTTCGTGCAATAAGCTGAGTGTACTGGGAACCGAAATCAAGGACCAGAACCTTTTTCATGCATTGATTCTAACAAAGGGGTTGGTGATTGTAAACGATGAATAAACGCAAGAAAAAAGAAAAGACAAAATTGACTATTTAACGGGAATAATCTATAGTTTGAAACGCCATGGAACATGAAGAAATTCTAAAAAACATAAGCGTTCAAACTGATAGTAAAATACTGCTTCTGGTAATGGACGGATTAGGCGATCTCCCTATAAATGGTAAAACCGCATTGGAAACAGCTAGCACTCCTCATCTTGATGATCTGGCAGCAGAGGGGGCATGCGGAGTTACCGACCCTGTCTTTATGGGTATTACACCTGGAAGCGGACCTGCTCATCTTTCTCTTTTCGGATATGATCCCACTCGGTATTTATTAGGCCGGGGGATACTGGAAGCTTTAGGTGTGGGGGTGGAAGTGGGCCAGAATGATCTAGTCGCAAGAGGAAATTTCGCCACCATGAAAGATGGCCTCATTATTGACCGCAGAGCCGGAAGGATCCCGACAGAGATGAATGCGGTTTTATGCCGGGAAATAAATTCTTCTCTCTCCGCTATCGAAGAGGCTGAGATAACACTTTTTCCCGGAAAAGAACATCGTTTTGTTGTCAGGTTCCGGAGTAAGGGGCTGGATGACCGATTGGCTGATGCTGACCCCCAAAAAGAAAATAAACCAGTAACATACACCCGCCCTCTAAGCGGTGAGGCAGAAGAAACCGCCCGGATCGTGAATTCCTTTATGGATAAAGTCTCTTTAATTCTCAAAGAAAAAGAGAAAGCCAATAGTGTCCTGCTCCGCGGATTCTCCAAATATCCTTCCATTCCAACCATGCAGGAACTTTTTAAATTGAAGCCTGCTGCACTTGCCAATTACCCTATGTATAAAGGTTTAGCCAAACTGGTAGGAATGGAGATCCTTCCCGTAGGCCCAGAAATCCAGGATCTTTTTGATACCCTGGAAAATTATTATAAAGAATTTGACTTTTTTTATATCCATGTAAAAAAGACTGACTCAGCCGGAGAAGATGGAGACTATGAAGCTAAAGTCAAGGTAATAGAAACGACAGATTCCTTTATACCCCGCTTGCTCCAACTGAAACCAGATGTCTTGGCTGTGACATCAGATCACTCAACTCCCTGCTTGTTAAAAGGGCATTCCTGGCATCCCAACCCATTCACGCTGCGAGCCAAAACAGCCATGCCCGATGAAGTCAATGCTTTTACGGAAAGAATGTGTCGCCGGGGATATTTCGGCCGGTTTCAATCGCTTTACGCCATGCCTTTAATGTTGGCCCATGCTGAAAAGCTAAAAAAATATGGCGCCTAAATATTCTCCGGTTCAATTGACAGTACAATATATATTTTATAGAATTAATCGAGAATGAAAGATGGAAGGGATCGATGGAAATTAACGGGATGGCCTGTTTATTTACTGATGTTATCTTGCTTGGTTAATTTTTCTTTGGCTGAATCCTATACTGAAATTTATGACCTGCGCCACTGGACCCATCCTACTTATACTCGGATCGTCATTGATATTGGTGAGATCAGAGAATACGAGTATCATGAATTGTCCTCACCTGACCGGATCTATATTGATGTCTTCCAAGCCAGGTTAAATCCCATACTAGAAGAAAGAGTCTACTCGATCGGCCATGAATATCTCAACCAGATCAGGATCGCGCAAAGAACCAGTTCCACTGTCAGAGTCGTTATTGATGTCAGAATGAGACTGATAAAGAAAACCCATGTTTTCCATCTTCCCGATCCTTTCAGGATAGTTATCGATATTTATCCCGTCGACTCGATGCTTAATTCCACTAAAGAGGAAAATAAAGGAAAAGATGTTTCTCCCAAACCTGCTGTTCCTGCTCAAGATGGTTACAGCCTCGTGCGCCAGTTGGGATTGGGTATCCAACGGATCGTAATAGATCCTGGACACGGTGGTAAGGATCCTGGCTGTATCGGTTCGAACGGATTGTTAGAAAAGGATATAGTGCTCGATGTGTGCCATCGGTTGAAAAAGTTAATGACAACAAACTCTGAAATGGAAGTCATACTGACCAGGGAAACTGATATTTTTCTTCCCCCTGAAAACCGAACTGTGGTGGCTAATCAGAAAAAAGCCGATCTTTTTATTTCTGTGCATGCCAACTCCCACCCGGATAAAAAACATTCAGGTATCGAAACTTTTTTCCTTAATTTCAGTCAAGACCCATCTGTCAATCGGACTGCTGCCAGAGAAAACGCCACCTCCACCAAATCGATCAGCATGATGAAAGATATCCTCGAAAAACTTGCTAAAAACAGTAAAATCGTCGAATCTAAGGAATTGGCCTCATTTATTCAGAAAAAATTGTCCGAAAGACTGGCCAAAAACTATAATAATATAAGGAGTCTGGGGGTAAAAGGAGGCCCATTTTGGGTTTTAATCGGAGGAGAGATGCCGTCGGTTTTGGTAGAGATCTCCCATCTCAGTAATAGACTCGAAGGCGACCGTTTAAAAACTTCTCAATACCGGCAGGAAATAGCACAAGGTATTTATGAAGGTATTGTTGCCTACAAACAATCTTTAGGAAAAGGATAATCCCATGAAAAGAAGAGATTTTTTAAAAGATATTACCTTAGGTAGTATGATGTTGAATTTTTCGCCCGCCTTAATCAGCCAGACCAACACAATCCCGGAACTGGCTCAAGTACAAGGTGAATCACCATCAGTCATGACCAAAGAAGTTATTGGGATTCTGGGCGGTATGAACAAATTTGTCTCCAGAGGCGATAAAGTACTGGTTAAACCGAATATCGGTTGGGACCGTACTCCTGAACAGGCAGCCTGTACCAACCCGGATGTAATAAAAACTCTAGTGGAACTCTGTTATGACGCTATGGCAAAAGAGGTCATCGTCATAGATAATCCCTGCAATCCCGCAAGAAGAACCTATGTTCGGTCCGGCATACAGGAAGCCGCTAAAGACGCTGGGGCAAAAGTCCTTCTCCCCAATGACCACAAATTGAAAAAAGTGGATCTCCATGGGCAGACATTAAAAGAATGGGAAGTGTATTCTGATTTTATTGAAGTGGACAAAATAATCAATGTACCCATTGCAAAAACCCACAGCCTCAGCCGGGTAACGCTTGGTATGAAGAATTGGCTGGGTGCATTGGGAGGGAATCGAAATCAACTGCACCAGAATCTCGATTACTGCATACTTGATCTGGCAGCTTTCTTTAAACCTGTACTGACTGTTCTTGACGGTTACAGGATTCTGACCAGAAATGGGCCTCAAGGAGGGAGACTGTCTGATGTCAAGCTGCATAAAACCATAGTCGCAGGAACTGATTATGTGGCTGTCGATGCCATTGGTTCGACATTCTTTGGTATTGATCCAAAAGAACTGCTGTTTCTAAAAATAGCCGGTGAAAACGGGATCGGGGAAATAGATCCGGAGAAAATGAAAATTGAAAAAAGAACGGTCTAAGAAATACCGGGCTATCCAACTTCTAAGAATTTTCACTCAGATATTCTTTTTTGGATTGTTTTCATATTTATTGCTCACAACTAGGTTTCCCGGGGAAGATTATATTGGAAATCTTGAAATCTTCTTTCACTTCGATCCTTTGCTCGCCCTGGCTACATTGATCTCTTCCCGGATTTTATATACTGCATTCATTCTCTCGGCCATAACATTGGTATTTACTCTTTTTTTCGGCCGGTTCGTCTGTGGCTGGATATGCCCTTTGGGTTCAGTTCACCAATTTTTCTCTTTTATTTTCAAAAAAGCTAAACTGCATAAACCAAAAAAGCAGCCCAGAAAACTCTTCTCCTGGAAATACTACCTTCTCATTTTTGTCTTGGCAGCATCTATCTTTACCTTAGACATAGTCGGGATCTTCGATCCCCTCTCTTTTCTCTACCGTTCCTTTGCCACCGCTTTCATTCCGGTCATCGGATATACGGCTGATATTTTTATCGGAATCCTCTTTCAGCTAAATCTGACTTCCTTAGGAGAAACCCTATCTCAATTTTTCATGAACCTGGCAATCAACACCATTTTTCTTCAGGGATTTTTCATAGGGACCCTTTTCATTGGTGTTGTTCTTTTAAATCTTTATCAGGAAAGGTTCTGGTGCCGGAATGTGTGCCCACTAGGGGCTCTGCTTGGTCTGATATCCAGATTGAATCTTTTCAAATTAAAAATAAACAAAGACCGCTGTATAGAATGTAATCTCTGCAATCTGCACTGTCAGACTCAAGCCAATCCCTTTCCTTCGGAAGAGTGGCGAAGTTCAGAATGCATTTACTGCTTTACCTGCAGTGCAATCTGTCCTACAAATGCTATAGAGTTTCCGGTTAGATTCTCTCCGGAAAAAGTAAAATCCGTCGACCTGTCCAGGAGAAAACTGATCTTTACTTCCATTTTAGGTATGATGATCGTACCTTTTTTCCGCCTGACACCCAAGAAAACCAGAGCGTCTGATAAACTGATACGGCCTCCGGGTTCGTTACCGGAAGATAAATTCTTACAGAAATGTATCAAATGCGGAGAATGTATGAAAGTCTGCCCGACCAACGCCATTCAGCCGGCTCTTACTGAAGCCGGGCCGGAAGGAATTTGGACCCCCAGGTTAGATATGAAAGTAGGATACTGTGAATATTACTGCTCTCTGTGCACACAAGTCTGTCCGACCGGAGCGATCCAGGAATTGACCATTGAAGAAAAGCTGGATGTTAAAATCGGAACTTCTTGGATCGATAAAAATCGCTGTATCCCCTGGACCTTCGGGAATCCCTGCATTGTGTGTGAAGAACACTGTCCAGTTTCTCCCAAAGCGATCAAACTGATTGAAACTGAGGTCAAGCTTCCGGACGGCCAGATTAAATCAGTCAAGGCACCTTTTATCGATATTGAGCTCTGTACCGGCTGCGGCATCTGCGAAAATAAATGTCCTGTAGTCGATGCTCCTGCCATCTATGTGACCAGTGTAGGAGAAAGCCGGTCCGAGAGAAACCAGTTATTGTTGGATACCCTGGATCAAGAAGGTGGCCCCTATTAACCTGATTTTTCATGATTTTCTTAGTAGAAGTTATCTTGAATTAGCCTGGATTATTCAAGCGTAGATGTTGGTGCAAAAACAAGACGCCCATCTGCATTTTTTATGAATAGTTCAGGTTAGAATTTTAGAGGAAGTTAATATGAAGGAATTTATTTTAAGTATTTTGATAGCATGGACATTCGTTAATACCCTAAAGCCTGTCTTGACATGGATAAAAGAAAAAAAAATTAGTTTCAAGACAATGTTTACCAACGGCGGTATGCCTTCAGGGCATACGGTTTTAGTTGTTTCTTTAGCCAGCGCTCTTTATCTTGAAGAGGGACTATCTCCAGTTTTTGTTATTGGGGTTGTTTTTGCGCTTTTGATCATCTATGACGCACTCAAGGTCAGAACCATAATCGGCCAGCAGTCCCAAATAATCAACCGGCTCATGGAAAAGGAACCCGGCTTTGAAAAGTTAGATGAACAAGTAGGGCATAAGACTTCCGAGGTAGTCGCAAGTATAATCCTCGGGATCGTTATTCCAATATTAGTGTATGGAATTCTCTAAAAATACTGGCGTTTTTACTATCAGTCCGTTTTAACTTTCTTAAGCTCGTCTTTCAACAAGGGAATAATCTGAAACAGATCCCCAACGACTCCGAAATCCGCAATTTTGAAGATTGGAGCCTCAGGATCCTTGTTGACAGCTACAATGAATTTAGAGGAGGACATTCCTGCAACATGTTGAATAGCTCCGGAAATACCCATAGCTATGTAAAGATTCGGCGAAACGGTTTTTCCGGTCTGGCCAACCTGGTGCTGATGATCGATCCATTCGGAATCCACGGCTGACCGGGAAGCCCCGACCGCAGCATGGGGTAATAGAGCAGCAAGTTCTTTAAGGAGATCGAAGTTTTCAGGCCCTTTCATTCCTCTTCCACCCGAGACGATGATGTCCGCTTCTGTGATATCCAGAGCAGCCCCCTCTTCTCGAAGAATCTCATCTACAGGAGCTTTGACCATGTTTTCATCAAGCACAACCTCTTTTTTAACAATTGAGCCCCCCCCTGTTTCGGTATCGATCAAGGGGAAAACATTTGGCCTTAATGTGGCAATTTGAGGAGAAGAAGTAAAGGTAAATGTCGCAAAGGCTTTTCCTGCAAAAATGGGGCGCACCACCTCAAGTTTTCCATTTTGGATTCGGGTTTCAGTGCATTCAGTCGCCATCCCAACTCCCAGCCTAGCAGCCAACCTCGGTGCCAGGTCCTTTCCCATGGCGGTGGCAGCCATAAGAATAATATCGGGATTGATCTCCTCTACCAGGGAAGATAGAGCCGAAGAAAATCCAGAAGCAGAATATTTTTCAAGCAGCGTGTGTTCCAACAAATAGACCTTTGAAGGCCCATAAGGCAGAACATCCTTGGCAAGAGGCTCTAGGCTATTACCTGTTAATACTGCCTCCACACCGGTATTTAATTCCTGAGCTAACCTTTTTGCTTCTGAAAGGCATTCTAAAGAAGCTTTTTTTATTTTTTGTTCTCTTTCTTCTATGAATACAAGTATCATCGTTTCCTCCTATTAAATAACCTTGGCTTCCTTTTGCAGGAATTCAACCAGTTTCTTGGCAGTTTCCTCGGGTTCTCCCTCAATCACCTTGCCGGCCTTTCTTTCAGGCGGGTTTTCCAGCTTTATCAATTTCACTTTCGGGGACAGCTCACTTTCCTCGATTCCTAAGTCCTGGAGAGTAATAACTGGAATCTCTTTCCGTTTGGCCATCATTATACCCTTTAAGGTTTCATAACGCGGCTCATTCAATCCTTTTTGGGCGCTCACAACTGCCGGTAAGGAAAAATTTATTTTTTCCACAGCTCCTTCTATTTCCCGGTGAGCGATTCCCTCTCTGCCATTGATTTCAAGTTTAGTCACAACATTTACTTGAGGGAGATCTAAAAGTTCTGCAAGCATAGAAGGGATTTGCATATTATCTGCACCAACAGACTGCTTGCCAAACAGTAAAAGATCATAATCGGTAAACTTATTTTTAAAAGCCGCATCCAAGATCTTTGCCGTTCGCATTCCATCATAGGTCTCAGGGATTTCATCTTTTATGAGAACCGCTTCATCTGCACCCATGGCAAGACACTTTTTTAAGATTATAGTTGCTGCCTCCGGACCCACTGAGACAACAGTAACCTTACCCCCATGGGCTTCTCTTAGGCGCAACGCTTCCTCAACGCCATATTCATCATATGGACCTAGGATGAAATTTAATCCTTCTTCAATAATTACATTTTTTTCATGGTCGATCCTGATTTTAGATTCAGTATCAGGAACACGTTTGACCAAGGTATAAATATTCACTGGAACCTCCCTTTATGATTCATTCTGGTTATCCATATAGACAATCTCGTTATTAACAAACTCTCCATATAATGAACCTCCTCTCTAAAATCGAGAAAAAACTTTTTCTCAATTCTGTACGGTCTTCTGGGTTCGCAGATAATCCAGAACAAATATTATTTACCTGGATAATTCAGGTTAAAAATCAATTCTCTTCAGTAACAGAGACCCGTTAGTTCCTCCGAATCCGAATGAATTGCTTAAAGCATATGTGAGCTTGGCAGGCCTGGCGGTATTGGGAACATAATCCAGATCACATTCAGGATCTGGGATCTTATAATTCGTCGTGGGTGGGATGATCTGATCTCTTAAACTCAAAGCAACAGCAGCGATTTCAAATCCTCCGGCAGCACCTAAAAGATGGCCGGTCATGGATTTAGTCGAACTCACGCATATTTTTTTGGCATGCTCTAGAAATAGTTTTTTTATCGCCAAAGTTTCTATTTTGTCATTCCAAGGTGTAGAGGTTCCATGGGCATTTATATATTCGACTTGATCAGGCTGAATTCCACCATCAATCAAGGCATTCCGCATAGAAAGGAAGGCGCCGGTTCCATCTAAACAGGGTGCAGAAGGATGATAAGCATCACCGCTGGCACCATATCCTCTAATTTCAGCATAGATCTTCGCCCCTCTACTCATGGCTGCTTCCGCTTCTTCCAACAACAATACAGCAGCACCTTCACTGACTATGAATCCATCCCGAGTAGCATCAAAGGGCCTGGATGCGGTTTGAGGATCATCATTCCTCACTGACAAAGCACGCATCGCACAAAATCCAGACATACCCAAGGGAGTAATAGGCGCTTCTGCTCCTCCTGCCAGCATCATATCTGCATCCCCTCGTGCAATTATCTTATAGGATTCTCCTATGGCATGAGTCCCCGTGGAGCAGGCAGTTGCATTGGCTAAATTCGGCCCTCTGGATCTAAATTTAATGGAAACATATCCGGCAGCTTCATTGATTATGGTTGAGATCAGAAAAAATGGCGATACCCGGTTCGGCCCCTTCTCAAGCAGAGTTTTATGGGTTTCTTCAATGCCGCCGATACCGCCAATACCTGACCCGATGTAAACTCCAGTTCTATCCCCTTCTAATAAAGATAAATCGATTCCAGAGTCCTCTGCTGCCAGTTGAGCAGCCGCTAAAGCATATTGGATAAACCTATCCATCTTCCGCAGTTCTTTTTTATCGATAAAATCAAGGGGGTCAAAATTTTTCACTTCACCGGCAATCTGGCTTTGATACTCAGAAACATCAAAGCGAGTGATCATTTCTATCCCGTTTTTCCCATCTTTTAAAGACTGCCAATTTTCTTCTACTCCAATTCCCAGGGGGGAGACAAGACCAACCCCTGTAATAACCACTCTTCGAGGCAGAGTTTTGTCCTTTAAATCTTTCACCCTCTCCATCTTCAGTTATTAGATCTTATTGACGATTATTTTTCCATGTTGGCCAGGACATAGTCCATGGCTTTCCCAACAGTTGTTAGTTTTTCAGCATCCTCATCAGGAATATCGAGATCAAACTCATCCTCCAGCGCCATAACCAACTCAACTGTATCCAATGAATCAGCACCCAAATCGTCGATAAAAGAGGCTTCTTCAGTTACCTGGTCTTCACTGATACTGAGTTTGTCAGCTACAATATTTTTAATTTTTGCGAGCAATTCATCTCTTTCCATTTTTTCCTCCTATTACTTATTTGTATGTAATTTTATGCGGATGCTACATGAGCATTCCGCCATTTATATTTATAACTTGCCCGGTAATATAAGCAGATTCATCTGACAGCAGGAATCTCACAACCTGCGCAACTTCTTCTGGCGTTCCGAACCTTTTAGCCGGTATCATTTCAATGAAAGCATTCTTAACCTGTTCATCTAAATTCTCTGTCATGGCTGTAGCAATATAACCGGGAGCAACTGCATTGACGGTTATTCCCCTGGAGGCAATTTCTCGGGCAACAGATTTCGTAAAGCCAATAACACCAGCCTTAGATGCGGAATAATTTGATTGGCCGGCATTCCCCATTATTCCCACAACCGAGGATATATTCACTATCCGGCCATATTTGTTTTTTATCATATGCCTGATAAAAGCCTTTGTAAGGTTGAAAACCCCTTTGAGATTAACAGCCAGCACAGCATCCCATTCTGCTTCTTTCATCCGCATAAGGAGATTGTCACGAGTGATACCGGCATTATTAACCAGATGATCGATCTTTTGATGTTTGTTGATAATGGCTTCCGTTATCTTTTCAACTTGGGACAGATCAGAAACATCCACTGTATAAGCGGCAGCTTTCCATCCATTAGCCTTAAAAGACTTTATCACTTTGTCCAATTGATCTGGAAGGATATCCAAGAGAATAACCTCTGCTCCGCTTTCAGCCAAACTCCTGGCGATCGCCTCACCGATCCCTTGTGAGGCTCCGGTGATAACAGACTTTTTTCCTGAAAAATCCATTTATACTTTAACTCCATTTAATATATGAGAATGTTTCGGGATCTCTGCCTTTATTTTTTCCAGGACCTTACCCATGACAAAATCTTTGGCTAATTTCACTGCGTTTTTTATCGCCCTAGGGTTAGACCTTCCATGCCCGATGATACAAACTCCGTTCAATCCCAGCAGTTGAGCTCCTCCGTATTCGATGTAATCCACCTTCTTGTATAACTTTTTTAGATTCCTCTTCATAAGAACAAATCCGATCTTGGCAAAAAAATTTTTCATAATCTCAGTACGGGCCATCTGAAAAAAATTATCCACAACTCCTTCGGTTACCTTGAGGGCAACATTACCGGTAAATCCATCACTGACAATTACATCTGCAATCCCGGAATAAATATCTTTTCCCTCTACGTTCCCGATAAAATTCAATGATGATGCAGCTAATTTTTCATAAACCTGTTTGATCAGAGCATTACCCTTGCCCTGCTCCTCGCCTATACTCATGAGCGCTATTTTTGGGTTAGGAATCTCCAGAACACTTTCCATGAAGATTCTCCCCATCACAGCAAACTGAAGTAGATGGTGAGGCTGACAGTTCACATTAGCACCCACATCGACCAATAGGGTCGGACCGCCTAAACTTGGAACCAGAAGAGAAAGGGCCGGCCTTTCTACCCCTTCTAATGAACCCAAAACTTTACGGGATATGTAGACCACAGCACCGGTATTTCCAGTACTGACAAAAGCATCCGCCTTTGATTCTTTTACTAATTGAGTTCCCACCAGAATAGAGGATCGCTTTTTTCTCCGAAAAGAAAGTAACCCTTCTCCCATACCGATGGCATCCGCAGCATCAACGATCGACACTTCAGCCTGAGATAGATCGAACTTTTTTAATTCATTTTTGATGATCGATTCGTTGCCAACAAGTAAAATCTCTACTTTCAGATCTTTAGAAGCGAGTATTGCACCCTGTACTGTTACTTTAGGGCCAAAATCTCCCCCCATAGCATCTAAAGCAACCCTCATACAGCCTCCAGTTTATTCTTCCGTACCTTCGATCACCTGACGCCCTTTATAATATCCACATTCCGGGCAGGCACGATGAGGTAATTTAGGGCTGCCACAATTAGAACAAAGGGAAAGAGAAGGTACATCTAGCGCATCATGCGCCCTTCTTTTCTTTTTTCGTGAATGAGAATGTCTTCTTTTTGGATTAGCCATTTATCTTTTTTCTCTCAAAAATATTTTCAGTTTTTCCAATCGGGAATCGGTTTTTTCCGTATCGCAGGAACATTCACCGGAACTAATCTTTTTTCCACAAACCGGACATATACCTTGGCAGTCCGGTGAACAAAGCGGCCGTAAGGGAAGAGTCAGATTCAGCTGCTCTAAAATAATTTCCTTTACGTCAATAATCCGGTTGTAATAAAAAAATTTATCTAAATCATCATCATTCAGATTTTCGTTAGCAATATCTAGTTCCTCGGGAAGAAAAACCAGATCAAAATTTGAATCTACCTTAAACTCAAAAGGAGAAAGGCAACGGCTGCAGTGGAGCTTCAGACTTGTGGTGATTTTTCCTTTAATAAAAACATCGTCTCCAATCTTAGTTATTCTGCATTGGGAATGGACCGGTTTTAAAAAAGCACCGTTTTCTTCAATCAGGTCCATATTAAAAAACTCGAATTCCTGATCGATCTCGAGTCCATTTTCGGGTATTCTATCAATCTCTATATCCATGATTTTCTCTAAATATTCCAAAAAAAAAAGTTATCCTATTATACCATCTTGCTTTGCTTTGTCAATAAATTATCGAAGGAGAGGAATTCCCCCATTTTTATGAATCACGAAGCGTAAAGACGGAAAAGGAAATGTATAAATACCTCATAAAGACGTGGTTTTTCCCCAGCAAGGAAAATTATGCACTTGCAATAATTGATTGAAAATGTATATTATACGTGGATTAATTGACTGCGAGTAAATTATG
>CAZLBV010000130.1:0-3517 GCA_964557845.1 uncultured Eubacteriales bacterium
TTTACCAGAAAGGCGGCAGCCGAACTGCGCGGAAGATTCCAGACCGAATTGGAAAGGGAAGTAAGAGAAGAAACCGAAGATAACATCAAGCAGCGTTTAAAAGCCGCACTTCAAAACCTGGAACAGTGTACCATCGGGACCATACATTCCTTCTGCGCAAAACTTATTAGAGAACGCCCGGTGGAAATATCATTGGATCCGGAATTCCAGGAACTGGAGGAGATAGAAGATGCCCTCTATAGAGATAAATGCTGGCATGAATTCCTGATCCAGGTAAGGCTGAGGTCTGATCCATTACTGGCCCGTTTGGATTCCGTCGGATTAGCTCCGGATGACCTTAAAGTTGCTTTTACCGCAGTAAGCAATTTCCCTGAAGTCGAGTTACAACCAGGAAGCACGACACCTCCTGATTATGTTTTTTATCGCAAAAAACTCCAGAACATAATCGAGGATGCCCGCAAAGCCGTTCCAACCGACAGGCCGGAAAAAGGTTTTGATGGATTAATGCAGATGATGAGGCGCTGTTTTTACCGGCAGCGCAACTTAGGTTTTGGCGATCAGCGTGTTCTCATGGAAACATTTGAAATTCTGGAAAAAGATCCCGGTTTTAAAATAACCTTCTGGCCGGATAAAGAAAAGGCAAAAGACTTTAATGCCCGATTCCAAGAGTTCCAAGATGAGATAGTGATGCCTGCTGTTCAAGAATGGAGGGAATACCGGCATTCCTTCATCCTGGATTTTATCCGATCTGCGTTAGAATTTTATGCAGAGCGAAGAAGGGAACAAGGACAGGTTAATTATAATGATCTATTGATGTACGCATCCAGGCTTTTAAGGGATAATCCGGAAGTCAGGGACTATTTCCAGTCCAAATTTACTCATATCATGGTGGATGAATTTCAAGACACCGATCCCATTCAGGCTGAAATGCTGCTGTATCTAACCGGGACTGACAGGGAAGAACGGGATTGGAAAAAACTCAGCCCGCGCAAAGGATCTTTATTTCTGGTCGGCGATCCCAAACAATCGATCTACCGCTTCAGGAGGGCGGATATTGACATCTTCAATCTGGTGAAAAACAGGATACAGACTACCGGAGGAGAGGTGCTTGAGCTTACCACAAATTTTCGTTCCCTTCCTTCCCTCCGAGATTGGGTGAATCCTGTATTCCACAGGATATTTCCAATAAATTTCACTCCCTATCAAGCGGCCTACGCTCCTCTGGATACTGTAAGGAACGAAGAGCCGGATACAACATCCGGTGTCTATAAGATATCCATCGAGCCTGCCTCCAGAAATAACCAGAAACAGATAGCCGAAAAAGATGCAGCCGTTATAGGTGATTATATCCGATGGGCCTGCGAAGGAAATTTGAAACTGGCAAGAACTCCACAAGAAATACTCAAGGGTTTGGATGAAAACCCACGGCCTGAAGACTTTTTAATCCTCCTCCGCTACAAAAAACAAATGCAGGTATACGCCCGGGCCTTAGAGCAAAGAGGCATCCCCTATGATATATCTGGCAGCGGCGCTTTTTCAGAGTCAGAGGAAATAAGAGAAATCGTTAATCTGATCCAGGCGCTCAATGAACCGGATAATCCTATTTATACAGTCGCGGTTTTAAGAGGAATATTTTTCGGAATAAGTGATAACGAACTTTTAACCTACAAACGAAAAGCAGGGAAATTCTCATTCATAGGAAGAAAGCCTTTTCGCCAGAATTCTGCCGGCCCGGTGGGGGAGGCTCTCCAGAAACTCTATCAGTGGTGGACTTGGACTCAAAAATACCCGGTATCTACGGCCTTGGATATGATCCTGGAATCTACCGGGATCTTACCCTATCTGGCTGGAGGAGAAATGGGGAGCAGCCGGTCGGGAAATCTGGTCAAACTTTTAGAGATCCTGAGGGCTCAGGAGCAAAGAGGAAAAACTTCATTTGCAGAAATTGCCGATTTCACTATCGGTATTATGAGTCTCTATGAGATCGAAGAGATGAGTTTAACTCCGGCAAAAACCAATGCAGTCCGGATCATGAACCTGCATAAAGCCAAAGGACTAGAGGCGCCAATAGTATTTTTGGCTAATCCTGTTGGCAGCCGGGAACATCCTCCCTCCCGGCATGTGGAACGTGTCGGGGAAAAGGGGCCAAAGGGGTATTTTGTATTTGATAAACCATGGGGTGAACATGCCCGGCAAAAACTATCTCAACCATTGGATTGGGATAAAAAGGCAGAAGAGGAAAAAAAATACCTGGTTGAGGAAGAATCACGGCTGATGTACGTGGCCGCCACTCGAGCAAGGAATCTATTGGTGATCAGTACCTATGAGGGCAAATTGACAAACCGGGCGTGGGGAGCGCTTGATGGATGTCTGGCATCCGTTCCTGAGCTCGATGTCCCGATCAGGGATAAAAAAAGCGAACGGGAGATCCTTAAGCTGCACCCAGGAGCCATGGAAAAAGGAAGAACGGTTATTCAATCCCATTGGCTGGAGGCCTCCAGACCAAGCTATGCCGTAGATACAGTGACATCTCTGGCAAAAAAAGAGGTAGAAATCCCGATCCGCCAGCAAAGCGGTTACGGCATGAGCTGGGGTAGAATGGTGCATGCTCTGCTGGAAGCTATCGGCCGCGGTGCTCTGGAGGCAGGATTAAAAAGGCCAGAAAAACAGAGCGAGCCTGGGAGAAAGACAATAGCGTCTGCTGAGATACAGGATACTCTCGACATTTTGATCGAGAACGCCTTGACTATCGAGGAATGGGACCCTTTGGAACAACCCGCACTGCGGAACCTCATAGAAAGCATTCTCGCCTCTGAATTCTGGCAGCGGGCTTTGAAGGCCGAGAAGAGATTCGTGGAGGTTCCCTTTTCACTGAAGGCTTCGGGATCAGAACTGGGGCGCAAAGACAAACTGCCGGTTATTCTTACCGGAGTCATCGACCTGGTGTTTCAAGAATCCGGCGGCTGGGTGATCGCCGATTATAAAAGCGATGAGGTGGGGGGAGCTGAACATCTTCAGAGCCTCCTCGATTATTACGCCCCCCAGGTCAAGCTCTACAGCCGCTTCTGGGCTGAGATTACCGGAGAAACCGTCAAGGAAACCGGGCTTTTTTTCATCGACCTCAACCGCTGGATACTTGTATTATAAACTGCAAAAATAAAGGAGGGTTCGACACCTTCATCTCCGCTATTCTAAAGACTCCCAAAGAAACTGAATCGGGCAGTCCTCTTTTTCTTGACATGGTGGAGGATGCCCTTATTCTTTATGATAGAAATAATTATTTTTCAAAAAGAATTTCTCTACTTCGAGACAGGCTAAAAGAGCTGGGCGCAAAAAGAGTATGGCGGGGAAACACCTGGCACTAGGTATTAAAGCCGGACTATAAACCGGGGGACGTTATTGAATTATGAACACCAATAATCTTTTTATCCCCACCGAAGAGTATTCCGAAGGCGACGCCAAAAAAGCCATCAAGGATACCCGTTTGGTTGTCAGCACCACCAGGAAACTGATAAAC
>CAZLBV010000131.1:0-6258 GCA_964557845.1 uncultured Eubacteriales bacterium
GATGCCCGGCATTTACCTAATTGATTTTGCGTGCGGTTAACCCGGCAGTCACGGGGACAGAGTTCACAGTTTTTATAAAAACTGTACAACCGATCTGCAATCTGTTTTAATTTTCCGCTTTCATATAAGCTTAAATAAGAAGGATAAACGCTGTCATTTTTAGCTAGATCCGCGGCTTTAGATGTTTCCCTCCCTATTAACAATGAAGATCCGGTCAAATAATAAGCATCCTTAAGAAAATTACGCCTTGAGATCAAAAGCTGTGCCATCAAATTCTATCTCTCAGCCATTTGAATATTTCGCTAAATTTATCATAATCTCCATGGCCGGCTTCTTTGACTTCGATATATCTATAATCCTCACCCAGATCCTTTAATCTGGCGGCCATTCTGCGGGCATCTTCTACCGGGACAGCCTGGTCCAAATTTCCATGGATCATCAATATTTTTAAATTTTTCTTAGTTGTGTAAAGATCAAGAATGTTTTCCCCCTGAAGATCCGGCGGAGGTTTTATCGCGCCTGACCGAATAACAACCGCCCTGAATAATTCCGGATTTAAAACAGACAAGCGCCAGGCTCCATATCCGCCCATGGAAAATCCATCAAGTATGATTTTTTTCTCATCAATACTGTAAAGCTTTTTGAAATGTCTCAAGCATTCCAACACATCTTTTCCCGAGTTGCCCAAATACCAATCTGACAATCCTCTTGCTTTGGGAGCGAGAACAAAGACATTCATTCGTCCTTCTCCCACTATTTTTTGCGCAACATTAAGTATGGTTTCTTCTTCATTCACCCCGCTTCCATGAAGGGTAACCACAAGCGGCAACGGATTCTTTTTGTCATAGAAATCAGGGATATAAACAGAATATGGCTGGAGGGTATTATCAATTTCAGATCTATGAGCCAGGCGGGCGATACGGCCTAAAGGAAATAAAGCTGGATTTCCCTCCTTAATACTCTTTAACAAAAATTTAAAATCCTGATACCAGCTGACAAGATCCTGGATAAAAGCATGGGGCTGGGCGTTATCCATATATGCTATCATCCATTTTAATCTTATTTCCAAGGTCGGAAGGCTCTCCCTGAAAACTATATCATTTGAATACTGTTCACTTTCTTTAGCGTTAACAATTTCAGAATGAAAATCACTCATTTCCTCGCGATTAAGTAAAAAGTACTGTTTATCCTCAGTATGCACCAATCTATTTTGTTCATCGAGGACTCCCAAACTGATGTACTGTAGTCCTGATGGATCTTCTCCCCCGGGAATAAAAAACTTTGAAATATTTAAACCTTTCTGCAGGTCGACCTTTTTATCATCAGACCGCTTTCCCTGGGCATAGCTTTGAATGTATTTAATTGTCCAATCATTAATTTTCTCAGGCGAATTGATCGCAAAAGTTATTTCTTTTTGAGTGTCACTATAATAGTGAGTCGCATCCAACAAACACTGAAACTCGGTATTGTTGGCAGGAATTCTGTGTACAAACTCATATACAGCCCCTTTTCTCAGATCACTTGACTCTGTATCATACTCTTTATCCGGATAGAGCTGCAGGATTTTCCGCTCAGTGCCGTCAGAATCAGCATAGGTCAAATTTATCGCCCATTTCTGATGAATAAAGGGTTTAAAAGGATAAAGATAATCCAAAGGAATTCCCAGTTCATAGATTATCGTGTTTTGGGTTTGATCTGCCTCTACAGCTACTTTCACCTCGTCTAAACGAACGCGGGGAAAATATTCGCCATCTTTATTCACTAATAGGACTATATTTCTCTCTTTCTCCCGGGAGATCCCGAACGAATAAAAACGCCCGCTTTTATCCCCGTTAAAAGGGTCAACAAAAGTCAAAATAAATCCATCCCCATATCGCCAACTCCGGTGGTTAAATTCCAGAAGGTCATCCTCTGCCTCAACTGCAACATAAAAATTCTTACTGTCAAAGGAAAATCTCGCGGTTACTTTGATATCCTGATCGGATTTAATTATTTCCCCCGAGGGGCGATAAGAGACAGACTGCTTAGTAACCGATTCCCACTCATCCAGGCGGCCGTCGATATTTATAGAATTTTCAGCTTGAAATATTTTTTTTTCAGGGTTTATTTGATGAGATAATAAAAATCCACGGCAGCAAATGAATAGGATCATACCAACGATTATCAAAATTTGTCGTCTTTGCATTTTTTATGATTAGTTCAGGTTAGTTGTCCATGAGACTGCCGGTATCTCCCACAATCCATTCTCCATCTGTATAGATATAGAGTATCGTCCGATGAACCTCTCTGTCCTGACTGTCTTTATATTTCAACTCGATAAGCTTCCAATCCTCCATATCCGAATAAACCATTTTAATATTGAATTCATTCGGACCGGCAAGTTTGGTGCCTTTGAATTTTTTTAATACTTTTTTGTTTTTTCCGTAATTCTTTATAGATACCGGCAGTAAACCCTGTGCACTGGATTCATTCTTAATATATTCTTCGATAGCATCCTCAGAATAATAGTTTTCGTCGACAGTTACCCATTCAAATACTTCTTCATTATCTTTAGAATCCCCTTTGAGAAATAATTTATATGCGAAGTATCCTCCAAACACCACTAGATCAACTATAATTATTACAACAATGATCTTCATAACTTTATTCATGGGCCACCTCTTTTAATAGCACTATCGGCATTTTTTATGAATAATCCAGGCTAGTTACGCTGGATCTTGACTCTACCGATATTGATATCATACTTGAGATAATAGTAGTCAAACAGCACCGGATTTGTCAATTCAACCAGTTAAATTAAAACTGTGTGCTTTTCTTCATTTCTGAGATTCCGAATAGTTTTGGATATCGGATATCTCATCGATAGCGTACATTCCTCTACCATTGGTTGCGATCACAAGTATATTATCTCTAGGGTGAATTATAAGATCCCAAACAAGGCAATTGGGGATTCCATTGGCTAAAACATGCCAATTTTTTCCACCGTCCACTGTAACATATACACCCAGATCGGTTCCCACATAAAGAATATTTTCTTTTTTAGGATCTTCTCGGATAACATTAACAGGCCCACCCGGTATATTCCCTGAAATATCCTTCCAATTTTGACCGCAGTCAGTTGATTTAAAAATGTAATCATTAAAGTCGTCATCTCTCCGGCCGTTCAATGTCAGATAAACAGTATTTTTTTCATATTTAGAGGCGACAATCCTCGATACATGCTTGTTGTATGGGAGGCCGGAGGTTATCTCTGTCCAGTTTTTTCCTCCATCTTTGGTCACATGCATACGGCCATCATCCGTTCCTGCATAGATAAAACCGAATTCAAAAGGTGATTCCGATATATCCGTCAATGTTTGATGGGGAATAGCAAAGGGTAATTTTCCGAGCTTATCCGGATCATTATAGGAAAGATCCGGGCTTATCTTCTCCCAGGATTCCCCTTTATCCATGGACCTGAACAGGTACTGCATGCCATGATAGATAACCGAAGGATTATGAGGAGAGATCAGGGTGGGCGCCAGCCATTGTCCTCTCAATGGAGGCTCCCCTTCTTCGACTTGCGGAACTATGCTTTTACTGGTCCAGATATTACCCTTGAGTTCAGACCTCATCAACCGGCCATAAAACGAGGAAGAATAAACAACGTTGGGATCTGTGGGGTCTACAGCAATGATCGTTCCTTCTCCTCCAGGGGCTCTTTCCCAATGGGTAATAAGCATTTGCGATCTCTGCCGCATCGGACGTGTGTGAGCAATATTTCCTCTGTAAGTCATATGGTCTTGAACAGAACCATAAATATAAAAAGGATCATTCATATCATAAGCAACATTGTAGAACTGAACTACAGGATGATGTGTATGGAAATTCCGCCAGGTTTCTCCCCCATCATAGGAAACATTGACCCCTCCGTCATTTACATTAATGACATAATTTGAATCATCCGGATCGATCCACATTCCGTGATGATCACCGTGAAGTCCGGGAAAATATAAAATCTTAAAAGATTTGCCGCCGTCCGTGGATTTAGCCAGAGGAACCCCCATTATGTAAATGGTATTTTCATCATTGGGATCCACTCGGATCTGTCCAAAAACCCAGCCGTAAGTTCCGCCAAAACCTTCCATCATCCTGTTTTCTGGGCTGACTTTTCTCCAGGTTTCTCCTTTGTCATCCGATCTATAGACCTCAGCACCGACGATCTGCCGTCCCTCTTTTAGGCGGCCATAGGCATCTCTTTCACCCTCACCAGCCATGCGGCCTAAATTATGATTGTCGATGAAAGCGTAAACCACCTTGGGATTACTTCTGGCAACATCCAGTCCGATCCTGCCGGTTAATCTTGTATCCGGAAGCCCCTGGGTTTTTTGTTCCCAGGTTTTCCCTCCATCAACAGTCTTGAATATTCCGTCCCCAGGGCCCGGCATGGGATCGCTCCAGCGCCTCCGGACCCGATTCCACATGGACGCATATAGGATATCATGATCTTCTGGATCCATCACCAGGTCGACCACACCAATCTTCTCATTAATGTAGAAGATCTTCTCCCAGGTAATTCCACCATCTGTGGTTTTGAAAACACCCCGCTCCTCATTATCCGTCCATTCATGCCCCGGCGAAGCGACATAGACTATATTTGGATCGCCCGGATGAATAATTATTCTGCCAATCGTATGTGTCCCGGCTAGTCCCATATGTTTCCAGGTCTTTCCGGCATCAATAGATTTATAGATCCCTGTTCCTGCAGCTGAAGCCCTAAATATATTGGCTTCTCCTGTTCCCACCAAGATGACATCCGGATTTGAGGGAGAAATAGCTATATCTCCAATTGAAAGAGTAGGAGCCTCATCCATGATCGGCTCCCAGGTGATACCGGTATTTTCTGTTTTCCAGACTCCTCCGGTCGCAGCCCCCACATAGATCACATTTTTACTGCCTGCCGGTACATCTATATCCGTACATCTGCCGGAGATAACATCCGGACCTAAAAACCTCCATTTTAGGCCTTGAAATGGAGATGACTCTTTCATGGCCTGGTGTTGTTTATGCCATTCTAAACGTATATCCGGATCAGTAGATCGAATTAATTTTTGATCAGATCCAATAAGTACAAGTGCGAAAATAAACACACCCAAAAAAAGAACAATCTTCTTAAAAGATTTCATAAATCCCTCCATTATGATTTAAAGAAAATAAAAAGCAGTAAAGGCTTCATACTTATGAGAAAATATTAAATTCTCTTTTCTGTCAAGTCAATTATAATGAATTAACTTTTTTTAATTTTTTATGTTCTGATTTTCTGATCTATGTTTTTCTTCTATATTCTGATTAATATGATAAAATATTTCAGATTATTGAAGAATTTTGATATATATCGGTAATAAAATTACAAAGGCTGTCAAATGGAAAAAGACAATGGCTTGAATAAAACAGAAAACAAAAAAGAAGCAAGTTCCTATCTTGATTTTATCCGGACCATTATTGAAGAAGACCTGAGGACGAATAAATATCAAGGACGTGTCCAAACTCGATTCCCTCCTGAACCGAATGGATATCTTCATATTGGCCATGCTAAATCCATATGCCTGAATTTTGGCCTGGCCGAGCAATATCATGGCTTATGTAATCTCAGGTTCGATGACACCAACCCCACCAAAGAAGAAGAGGAATATGTAGAATCCATCAAAAGAGATATTCGATGGTTGGGATTCGACTGGGGAAATAGGGAATTTTATGCTTCAGACTATTACGAACAGCTTTATGAATTTGCGATCACACTGATAAAAAAGGGGAAAGCTTACGTCTGTGATCTAAGTGCGGATGAGATCAGAGATTACCGGGGCACTTTGACCGAACCGGGCAAAAACAGTCCTTACCGGGAAAGAACCATCGAGGAAAATTTTAATCTTTTTTTACGCATGCGGGAGGGAGAGTTCCCCGACGGCTCCCGAACCCTTCGAGCAAAGATCGATATGAGCCACCCTAATTTGAATATGCGTGATCCGGTTATGTACCGGATACTCCGGCAAACACATCACCGCACTGGAGACAAATGGTGTATCTATCCTATGTATGATTTTGCTCATGGGCAGTGCGATTCTATCGAAAAAATCACTCATTCCATCTGCACTCTTGAATTTGAAGATCACCGGCCGCTGTATGATTGGTTTCTGGACGAGCTTGTGATCTATCATCCACAGCAGATCGAATTTGCCCGCCTCAATTTAAGTTATACCATCATAAGCAAACGGAAGTTAT
>CAZLBV010000132.1:0-18657 GCA_964557845.1 uncultured Eubacteriales bacterium
TTTTTTATGAATAATTCAGGTTAAAGACCTTCAATCCGTCCTTCTCATACTTCCTCCCGCAGCTCTTACACTCTGCGGTTTCTTTGGAATCAGGAGAAGCAGTAAGGTCCAGCTTATTTCCGCAGTAACACATCCAGCCTTTGATCCGGGCCGGCACACCATGAACCAGAGCATAATCGGGAATGTCTTTGTTGACCAGGGCCCCAGCGCCTACAAACACATATTCACCAATGGTAATGCCGCAGACCACAGTAGAGTTTGCCCCAAAAGAGGCTCCTTTTTTTACCAGGGTCTTTTTGTATTCATCCTTTCTGGGCCAATGGCTGCGGGGATTGATCACATTGGTAAATACCATAGAAGGCCCGCAGAAGACATCGTCTTCCAGAATAACCCCATCATAGACAGAGACATTATTCTGGATCTTAACATTACTGCCGATCATAACATTCGGGCCGATAACCACGTTCTGGCCTACAGAGCAGTTTTTCCCTATTTTCGAATTTTTAAGCACATGGGAGAAATGCCAGATCTTGGTGTTAGCGCCTATTTCGACATCATCATCGATATAAGAGCTTTCATGGACAAAATAGTCAGGATAGATCTTAGTCTGCATATCGATGATCTTTCCCCTATTTTTCAAAGACTCCTGGCTGGCTTCCAGGATCTTAAGCACCCGCAAACCGCTTTCTCCGTGGGTCTGAGGCTTTTTCCTGGTTTCAATACATTCCAGAAAATGCCGGCATTCCTCTTTTAAAGGTTCGGCTTTCTCGATCGCCACAGGCTCTGCCTGTTCCGGCCTGGGCAAAGGCATACGGTCGATCCAGTCGATCTTATGGTTGTATGAAAACAGCTTATTTTCCGGATTGACATCATCGAACATCAGCATTTTCTTATCCCCGATGACGATCAACTTCTGTTCTTTGTAAGGATGAAGCCAGGAAACAAAAATATGAGCCTTGGCACCACTAGGAAAATCAAGACAGCTGACCGTGACATCTGTAATATTCGGATTAAGATAATTACCGCCATGGGCCGCAACTTCAGCCGGCATCTCCCCCAATAGCAGCAAAATAACAGAGATATCATGGGGAGCAAAGCTCCAGAGGATATTTTCCTCGTTTCTGAATTTCCCCAAATTCAATCGGGTGGAATAAATGTACTGGATCTTTCCCAGATCTCCCCGGGAGATCATCTCTTTCATCTTCTTGATAGCAGGATGATATTCCAAAATATGCCCCACTAATAATATCTTTCCCCTCTCATCTGCCAGATCAACCAATTCCTTACCCTGCCTATAATTTAAAGAGATCGGTTTCTCCACAAACACATCTTTATCTGCCAAAAGCGCCTCTTTAACCAGGGAATAATGGGTCACTGCTGGTGTGGCAATGACAACCGCCTTGACCTCTGGGTCGCTTAAAACAGACGAGTAATCCTTAACCTGCTTAACATCTGGATATTTATCGTTAAAAGACTCAAGCCTTACCTGGTCTGAATCACAGATAGAATTCAAAACATTAAGCTCATAAAAATTACGTATCAGGTTCTTCCCCCAATGCCCACCACCAACAACTGCAATATTCTTTTCCATCCGAATCTCAATCTCCTTATCTTTATTAATTGATCAACCAGCCCTATTTATAGAAGTCAAATATTTTCTGGATTATATACTCTTTTTGCTCTTCTTTCAACTCCGGATAAATGGGAAGTGAAAGCACCTCTTCAGAGGCTTTTTCGGCCTCCGGAAAATCTCCCTTCAAATACCCCAGATCTTTAAAACATTCCTGCAGATGAAGAGGAAAAGGATAATAAATCTCTGTACCGATATCTGATTTCTTTAGATAGTCCCTCAGGTTATCCCGGTCTTTTACTCTGATCGTATACTGATTATAGATATGATGATTTTTATCGCCTGAGTTTTTATACACAGCCTCAGGAGGTTGGACTAATCCCCTATCGATCAATCCGGTTTCCTCTAATTTTTGATTGTAATAAGCAGCATTCTTTCTCCGGCTTGCAGACCAATCATCTAAATATTTCATTTTAACGATCAAAATAGCCGCCTGAAGCGCATCCAGCCTGAAATTTCCGCCTACATATTTATGAAAATATTTGGGCTCTGAACCGTGTACCCGAAGGATCTTAAGTTTTTTATAGAGGGACTCATCCTGGGTAACCACCATACCGCCATCACCGCATCCCCCCAGATTCTTTGAAGGAAAAAAAGAAAAAATCCCTATATCCCCCATAGAGCCGGCCTTTTTCCCTTTATACTCTGCTCCAATGGATTGAGCAGCATCCTCAATAATCGCAATATTGTGTTTTTTAGCGATCTCAATCAGATGATCCATATCCGCACACTGGCCGTATAAATGCACAGGGATCATGGCTTTTGTCTTTCTGGTTACGGCTGATTCTACTTTTTCTGGATCGATATTATATGTTACTGGATCAATATCTACAAAAACCGGAGTGGCATTTAACCTGGAGATAACCCCGGCTGTAGAAAAAAACGTAAAAGGTGTGGTAATAACTTCATCACCCGGTTGAATATCGAGGGCCATCAAGGCTACCAGCAGCGCATCCGATCCGGATGAAACTCCCACCGCATAGGGCACATCTGAATATACCGCTACCTTTTCTTCCAATTCGACCACTTTGGGACCCAGGATAAAATGCTGCGATTCCAATACATCATTTACAGCCAGCAAAACTTCTTCCTTAATCGTCTGATACTGCGCTTTCAAATCAAGAAGCGGAACTTTCATTTTGTTCATCCTTTATATTCAATTTATTTTAATCAATACTCCAATCGAACAATTATAACAAACTCATATATTGCTGAGTCAACGGCTCCTCCGGAGCCTAAGCTACCGCCTTTATACCTCTCTTAAATCTTTAAATAGTTTTTTTCGCCATGCCTTTTATTACCATCAGTGATGGTTGCCGGGAATGAGGCGAGAAAAAGAATAAATGAATTCATTCCACTGATCAATATCTGCAAAGTGAGCTTCTTTGCGGATAAGCCTACTGATTCCCATCAACTAAAATCTCCAGCTTCCTTTGATTTCAGATAGTTATTATATTTATTGTAGTATATTTGTCAATGCACTAATAAATTTGACAACCAATAACCAACCCTTTACTATTTCAATGTGAATAGAGTAATTTCTAAGCTGCTATAGATAAAAAGGATATTTCATTGAAAAAAAACATCAGAGCCCTGGTACTGGATATTGACGGCGTATTAACCGATGGCACGGTGGGGCTTAGCGGGTCCTCTCGTAGATGGCTGTTTCTTCGAGATCTCGATGCCCTCACCTTAGCACGAAGCAAAGGTATCCAGATCGCTTTTCTCAGCGGTGAATCAGAATCCGAGATAAAACCTATTATAGAACGCTGCGGTGGAGGAATTTCAGTATACGGCGCCAAGGATAAAGAAAAAGGAATGATTGAACTAGCCAACAAACTTGGCTTGGATCTGTCTGAAATATGTTATATTGGGGACGCTCGACGGGATGCACCAGCGCTGCAGATGGCAGGATTGGGATTAGCCCCTGCGGATGCGGATAAGCTGGCCAGATCCGCTGCTGATCAGGTATTGACTGCATGCGGAGGCAGAGGAGCAGTTTCTGAAGCAGTGGAAATAATTCTGGAAATTTCTGATACAGATCATGAATAATATATAAAAAAACACCTTTAAAAAATGAAGTCAAAAGAGAACAAACAAATAAAAATATTAGGAATCATTCCAGCTCGTGGAGGCTCAAAGGGAGTTCCCAGGAAAAATATCGCTGCTTTATGCGGCAAACCGCTCATTTCCTATACCATAGAGACAGCAGCCAGATCAAAACTGATTGATGCCTCCATTATCTCCACTGATGATAAGGAAATTGCCCAGATAGCTGAACAGTATGGAGGGGACGTGCCTTTTTTACGTC
Source organism: uncultured Eubacteriales bacterium (assembly GCA_964557845.1). GTDB lineage: Bacteria > Acidobacteriota > Aminicenantia > Aminicenantales > Aminicenantaceae > CAZLBV01. The sequence goes on from CAZLBV010000132.1 coordinate 3,942, forward strand.
CGCCGGAATTAGCCAAAGATGACTCCCCGGATATTGATTTTTTAAAGCATGCACTCGAATGGGTTGAGGCTCACCGGAATTGGCATCCGGAAATTTTGGCACTATTACAGCCAACTCTCCCCTTTCGTACTGTTGAGAATATTGACAATACTCTCCAATTCATGATCGATCAAAACTGTGATTCGGTTCGAACCTTGGCTTTACCTACTCACATAACTCCTTTTAAAATGTGGTTTCTCGATGATCCTAAAACCGGAAAAATGTCTCCGGTTCTTAAAAATGATTATTATGCAGAATTACTGACCGATGTTCCCAGACAAAAATTGAAACCGGCTTACTGGCAGCCTGGAATCGTGATCGCCACCCGTCCTGAATTCGTAAGAAAAGGCAAAGTGTTCGGTCCAGATCTCAGAGGTTATGTTGTCGATATAAAAAATGCCCATGACATCGATGAACCGGAAGATCTTGAATATGCCAAATATTTGATGAAAAAAAGATTATCAAAGGGATTATAACAAATCAAAAATATAGTTAACCGACCTGCCATGAGTCATTTTTCTATAATGTCTAACAACAAAAGAATGAGTCCGATACATATGATATGAAAAGAAAAATATTGTTTGTAAGCCAGGATCAGGGAAGCGGCAACGCACTCTATTTGGTTATCAAGAAATTACATAAAGAGAAAAACCTATCGGTTAGAGTGTTCGCAGCAAAACAGAGTAAAGACATATTTAAGGATCAGGGAATTTCTTTTCTAGATATTGACAATAAAAATTTCAGCCAATCCCTTGATTTTAATCCTGATCTGATTATAACCGGTACCAGCATGAGGCATTGTATTGAAAAAGAGGCTATCTTATACGGCCGTAAACATAGGATCAAAACCATCTCCCTACTGGATTTCTTGTCACATTACTGGGAAAGATTTACCTCAGATGGTAAAAAAGACATCTCGCTTCTACCTGATTATATATTTGTATTGGATGATATTGCCAAAAATCAGATGATCTCAGAGGGTTTTCCTGAAAAAAGACTGATCGTGACCGGCAATCCTTATTTTGATACTTTTATGATCAACAATAACAAAGCAAGGAATTTAAAAACTGATTCAATGTTATATATTTCCCAACCTATATATCAAAATGGATTCTATAAAACAGATTTTAGTATATTTGAAGATTTATTGAACGTTATCCAAAAAGTAGATAAAAAAATAAAAATAATTATAAGACCACATCCCAAAGATTCTTTTGAAGCCTACACCAAATATGCAGGTGATAATATTATAATTGATGAAAAAACAGATACAATAAACTTGATGAAAAGAATTGATATTGTTATTGGAAAAAACTCAACAGTGTTATTTGAAGCCGTCTTCAGGGGAAAGATTGTCATAAGCTATCAGCCGAAACTCGAAAAGCTTGACCGATTGGTAACAAATCAATTGGGATTATCTTATGTTGTGCACAAAAAATCTGATTTAGCAAAAATAATTGACAAAGCTGCAGAAAAGAAATTAAAAACAAAAAAAATAGGAGTGATTAAATTCTACAACGATGGCAAATGTACGGAAAGAGTTGTCAAAAATATCAGACACATTTTGTAAGGAAAAGTTAATAAATTTATTGCAGAACTTTGGATAATAAATAATGTGCGGAATCTGCGGAATAATTAACCTGAATAAAGAGCCTGTCCAGGAATTCAAGATACGGCCCATGATGAAAGAAATGAAACACCGGGGACCAGATGATGAAGGAATATTTATTGATAATTCTATAGGATTAGGCTGTGTCCGATTAAGCATAATAGATCTCTCGATTAATGGACATCAGCCTATGTTAGATAGTGAGAACAGATATGTGATAGTTCATAATGGAGAGGTCTATAATTATAAAGAATTAAGGAAAACTTTAGTTTATAAAGGGTATAAATTCAGATCAAATACAGATACAGAAGTCATTTTAAACAGCTATATAGAATGGAATGAAGCCTGCCTGAATAAATTTAATGGAATGTGGGCATTTGCTATCTATAATAAAGAAACAAAAGATATTTTTATTTCCAGGGATAGATACGGAATTAAACCTCTTTATTATTTTCTGGATAAAGATAGATTTATTTTCGCTTCGACAATACCTGCCATACTTAAAATACTGGAGATCAAACCAGCACCCGATAACCAAATAATATATGATTATTTGGTGTATGATAGAACCGACCACAGGGTAGATACGTTTGTTAAGGAAATTAAAAAATTAGATCCAGGTCACTTAATAAAGACTCAGAATAATTTCATTAAAATAAAAGAATGGTACAATTTAAGAAAAAGAATCACAAAACCTTTTGAAAATACAGATGAATTCAGAAACACTCTTATTTCATCTGTTGGGTTGAGGCTGCAAAGTGATGTCCCACTAGGTGTTTGTCTGAGTGGTGGCCTGGATTCCTCCGGTATTGTATCAATATTGCTTAGAAATTTTAATGAAACCAATCTACAAACATTTTCAGCTGTTTACGGATTAGGAAAGAGAGGAGACGAATCAAAATATATTTATGAATATAAAAACCTCTTAAAAAATATGCATTTTATTCATCCTACTGCTGAAACTTTGTTTAATGATCTATCAGATTTTATTAAAGCACACGGTGAACCCACTCTTTCGTCAGCTGCATATGCTCAGTTTAAAGTAATGGAATTAGCTAAAGAACATGTAGTTGTGACCCTGGACGGCCAAGGTTCCGACGAACAACTAGCCGGATATCATTACTCTTTCGGGTATTATTTCAAGGGTCTTTTTCGGAAATTAAGCATTTTAAAATTATTATCTGAAATTTATCACTATATGAATATCCATAAATCCACATATGCTGTAAAATATTTTTTGTATTATTTTTTCCCTTCACTTTTTAACACAGGTGAAACTATCCGGAAATATTTGAGTGATGAATTTGAAAATACCTATTCCACTAGTTCTCTCCGCAATGAAAATTTATATCATTCAGTCAATTTAAACGAATCATTGATCAATAATTTTAAATATAAATTACCATATATCTTAAAATGGCAAGACAGTAATTCATCCTGGTTCTCACTCGAATCAAGGGTACCCTTTATAGATTACCGCATTGTAGAAAGAAGTCTTTCATTGCCAAGTAAATATTTAATCTACAAAGGCACGACGAAAAAAATATTGAGGGACTCAATGCAAGGTATAATTCCTGAAATAATAAGAGAGCGACAAGATAAAGTTGGATTTCACACTCCCCAGGATGAATGGTTTAGGCAACCGGTTTTTAAAAAATATATTTTTGATCTGCTTGATTCTAATGAATTTTCCACCCTGAATATAATTAATAAAAATAAAGCGAAGAATTTATATCAAGCGCATGTTGACCTAAAGAAAAACATTGCAGACGAAATCTGGAAGTGGATCAACCTTGATTTATGGTTCAAAGAATATATATACTAATTTTTAATTATTGTAATTAAAATAAAATTAAAAAGGATTATGTCGATTCATAGCCTGATTCAAAAGTACCTATAATGGGAGAAAAAATAGGATGATTTAATGGCCGACCTTTGGATTGAAGACCGAAAAACTGTTAATGGTGAAATCGAGCTGGGTGCCCGGTTCGAATCCCTCAGCAATCAGCATCGATTGTGGTATCGAGTTGAATCCAGCAATGAAAATGAACTCGCTCCTAACGCGGATCCATTTGTTTTAGGATCTTTAATGATCGCCATGAACAAAGGCGAAAGCCTGCGTGTTCACGGTCGGATTTCGCCATCATTAATCAGGAATCTTGAGGACTATCAGAGAGTCTGGGCTTTTTGGAAATCTGACATGTATGGCATTATTGAAATCACCGCTGATGAAGAAAAGGAAATGGATCATCCAGCCAGAAAAGAGATGATATTCTGTTTTTCTGGCGGAGTGGATTCCTGTTTTACAGCCTTGAGACATACTCAGGGAATTACAACCCGTTTTCCTCTTCCCCTAAAGACTGGTGTTTTTGTTCATGGATTTGACATCCCTCTCTCACAAAAAGAAGTCTATGAAAGTGCTTACAAGAAAGTACAGATTCAACTAGAAAGTCTTGGTTTAAGTCTTTATACTGTTCGGACCAATTTCAAGGAAATATCAGTGTTCTGGCCACATGATTACGGATCAGGCATTGCCTCAATCCTCTCCCTTTTCCAGAAGAAATACACTGCCGGTCTAATTGCCCAAGGTATGTCATTTTCAAGCTTCAAGCATCTTGTGGGTTCACATCCTATGACCGATCCATTGTTATCCAGCTCATCTTTTTCCATTATCCCGGACGGAAGTGGATTTGAAAGGACGGAAAAAATCAGAGCTATATCTGAATGGCCAGAGGGAATAAAATACCTGAGGGTATGTTGGGAAGGAGAAAAAAAGGATAGAAATTGTTGTGCTTGCGAGAAGTGTATCCGCAATATTTTGACCTTCCGTGCTCTTGGGATTTCTCTTCCTCCGGCATTTCCTTACGATGTAAGCGATGACCAAATTTATAGGCTAGGTCCATTAAAAGAGTCAACGATCACAATCGGATATGAAGAAATTTTGAAAGAGGCAGTAAAACGTGGACTTGAAAATGAAACTTGGGTATGGGCATTGAAAAAAGCCATTCATCGCAGCCGGATGATTCGTAAATTATGGTCAACTCCATGGGGCCGATTTAAACTACGATTAATACGTTTGTTTAGGAAGGCATGGCGCCAGCCGGTCTCCACCCAGAAGTTTTAATCGAAAAACAGCATGTCTATTCTTTAGGCCACCTTCCTAATTCATGTAGTTCAATAATGCTCTTAAGTTCATCATAGCATAAATATTCTTTCCTTAAAAAAATCCAGTAGCCTGAAGCACTGCCCCGCGAAGACCAAAGACCCATGAACTTATACTGGTCATGGAATCCCGGCATTGTAAGCACCTGAAAAGTTGACCCAAAACCATTATGAAGCTTCGAAGCCCAACCAGATATAGAGTGGTACTTTGATTCGTCAAGACAATAATGAATTCCATCAATTTGCATTATCGAGGAATTGCGATCTGTCAACCTGGACACAGAACATGGAACCATGTAAACATCCTGAAGCACAAGAAGATCTGGCTGTCGACTTTTCAGGTAATCATGGGTAAGCCCATTGTGCGCTACAAAACGATCTGATAAACCAATCAGGTCCATTGTCGGGAGTTTTGAGTAATACGGAATTGCGCCGACCTCTCCGGTAGCAAGAAGTGGCTTAGGTTTAAGAAACGAAGCTGAGGAAAGATTTTTTCCCATCTTTACCAGAATCTCTTGAACCACCGAAATACAATAATGTCTATATTCTAGATAGCGTTTGCTGGAATAAACACTTGCAATACCCTGGATTACCAATAAAATTATGATTAGGACAGCAGTTGGTTCACTATTGCGTATTAATAGGTCTTTATTTTTGGGTAATTCTGAAGATGGTTGTGTGTTTTTTGTCAATACCCAGACACGGATTATCGAAACCAACAGAGCTGGAAAGATGGGTATTAAGAACCGAAATTCCCAACTCATCATTGGTTGAAATCTAATAAAAGCGATTACAAAAAAAATACTGGGGAAAAATAAACATAAAAATATTCTATCTCTTATCAGGCCTAAAATTCCGATCTTCCCCGCTGCAAAAGCAATATACAACCAAATTGGCCCAAGTATAATTAATAAGAATGCTCCAACGTGGTTTAAACCTGGGAGCGGACCTGTATACGTTGTAGCTGATTTGATATAATAAGGATTTGGGAAAAGTGATTTAAAATACCAGCCACGTACAGCCCAGTACATTACTACAATCAAAACAAGTAAGAAAATAATTTTTATATAACGTTTACGTCCAGACCAATCCTTTTCGAATAACAACAGAACAAACAATAGTGGACCAAGGAAAGCAACTGCATCAGGCCGGGTCATGACAGCCAAGAGAGATAGAATTACCATCACAACACTTCGTCTCGGATTCAACTTCTTAATAGCAAAAAAACTCAGTGAACCCAAAATCAGTGCATATATCATCGTCTCCATGCCATTGAAAGCATGTATTGCAAAGATCGGATTTAGGCCTATGGCCAATATAATCATCCATTTGCCAAAATAACTGAAGGTTCCTAAGTCCTTAAAAATAGCTTCACCAAAATTTGGGATGACCAAACCAATGAGAACCAACCAAGATGCTATACAGAGTAATGGAATTAAAATTTCAGGTTTAACTCCAAGGAACTTCTGTCCGAATGCACCAAGTAAAACAACAGACATACTGGTAAATCCTTCAACTCGATCTCCTGTTCCATTCCAGGTCAAGCCTTGACCTGATGCTAAGTGATCAGAAAAACGATACGTTATATAAGCATCATCAAGTATGAATCCTCTAAAAAATAATCCCCACACAACCAGTATGATCATGGCGGCTATCACAAATCCAACTTTTTTTAATACTCGTTGGGATCTTCCAGTGGAAATTTTTTGATACCTCCTGGTCAAGGTTTCTTCGTTAGACAATTTCTTTTTTTCTGTCATACAACCATTCTTTTATTTTAAGATAATAATATTACTCATTAATGTTGATCCTATTCGGGATAACAATAGAGGTTTGTTTTCTATTCATTGAGGAATTTAAAATAAATAGACACTCTCTGTCAAGCATAGGGGTGTTACTTGACAGCCATAAGGGCTTTACTTATAATTCATTTTAATTTAGCGGGAATTTTCTTATAAATTAGTCAATTAATAAGATAGGAGTAAGGAATTGAGTATATTCATTATTGCAGAATTAGGTATAAATCACAATGGTGATGTTGGAATCGCCAAGCAGTTGATACAAATCGCCAAGGATGCCGGGTGTGATGCGGTAAAACTTCAAAAAAGAACCATAGATCTGGTCTATTCGGCTGAATATCTTGATCAACCATTAGAAAGCCCTTGGGGAAAAACAAGGAGGGAACAGAAGGAAGGTTTGGAATTGGGCCAAAAAGAATATGAAGAGATTGACCGCTATTGCCGGGAACTTGAGATTGATTGGTTTGCCTCAGCTTGGGATCCGGAAAGCCAGGATTTTCTCAAACAGTTTAATCTTAAATACAATAAGATTGCCTCAGCCATGCTGGTGGATAAAGACCATTTGAAATTGGTTGCCTCCGAAGGTAAGCATACTTTTATCTCCACCGGCATGAGCACTTATAAGGATATTGATCTTGCAGTAGATATTTTCAGAAAATCCAACTGTCCTTTTGAACTCATGCATTGCGTTTCCACCTATCCCATGGAAGATGGTGATGCCAACCTCAAGTGCATTCCGATGATGCAAAAACGCTATCAGTGTGATGTCGGGTACAGCGGGCATGAGGTTGGATTAGCGGTTTCCTATGCAGCTGCTGCCTTAGAAATAACTTCATTGGAAAGACATATTACACTGAACCGTTCCATGTATGGATCAGATCAAGCAGCTTCTGTTGAACCCCTGGGGCTTAGAACACTGGTGGGAGCAATAAGGAAGATCGAAAGAGCTATGGGAGATGGAAAAAAAGAGATAAACAAGAAGGAGATACCCATAGCCAAAAAACTCCGGGCCCATCTTAAGTGGGAAGCCAGTGAATAAGTTAAATTCCCTATAATCTTATTATTATAAAAATATGGATAAAAAACTTAAACTCATTCATTTAGCCAATTTCAACAGCATCAATATCGGTAATGGTGCTTTGATTACCGGACTTGAGAATATCATATCTGAAGACTTTAAAAGAAAAATAGACTGGATAAGAGATCCTTGGGATGATTATACCTTTGGCTTTAAACATTTTAATGAAGAATTTGTCACATCTGTGAATCAAAGCAATGGATTAATAATAAACGGAGCCGTAACCATTCATGGACGAAAATACCTTCAGGAAACCGGCATGCGTTTTGAGCTGCCTTTGAAATTGATGGAGAAAATAACAAAACCCATCATATTTTACGGCATATCTTATCGTCATTTCAGAGGTCAGGAATTCTTCCATGCTGAGACTTTAAAAAAGACTTTAAGATTTTTTGTTGGCTCTCCCACTATTTTAATGGGAGTTAGAAATGACGGAACTAAAAAATGGCTGGAACAAACATTAAAACTCGACAAGGAGACTATCGATCAAATAATCGAAATTCCAGACAGCGGTTTATTTACCTCTGCAAAAGCCGGCTGCTATCCTGAAATATTAGATGACCCTAAAGTTATTATTTTTTCCCCCAATGATGAGGATTCAGCTTTTAGATTCGCTGATGATAATAAATTGAATGTTAAAGAGACTGGGTATCTATTAAACCCGGAAGCAGAAAAAAAACCGGAAGATCATTCCTGGTTTAAAAACCGGGAAACCCTGATCGATAAGATTAAAAATACACTGACCAGACTTGTTCAGGAAACCGGAGGTCAACTGCTTTTGGTTCCTCATTACCTGGATGATTATAAGTTTATTGCCAGCCTGGTGGACAGGTTTGAGCCTCAGATAGCTCATCAGTGTTCGATCACAACCGGTTTGATGAGAGTTCAGGGAACCGAGTACTTTTATGGTAGATATGTGCAGGCGGATCTGGCCATCAGCATGAGGGTTCATTCCATGTCACCCTGTATTGGCTTGGGTGTGCCCATGATTCCTCTTATAACCCAGCCTAGAATGTGGGATTTTCTAAAGAGCTGCGGATTGGACGATATCGGAGTTGACGCTTTTTCAGAAAATGTTGAGCAAGAGCTTTTTGAAACCGCCAGAGAGATCCTGTCAAATCCTAAGCAGCGAATAGAACAGTTCAACCGAGCACGGGACAGAATGAGATCCGAAGTGAAGATAATAAATCAGAATATCGAGAAAAAGTTCTTTAACCATTAAAAACACTATGAACAAAAAATCACCTAAAAAAGAAGTTTTAGCATTAATTCCTGCCAGGGAAGGATCTAAAAGAATTCCTCATAAAAATATAAGACTCTTATGGGGTAAACCTTTACTGGCATACTCTATAGAGACAGCCCTTCAATCAAAACAGATTTCACGAGTCATTTGCACCACCGACGATCAAGAGATTGCGGATATTGCACGGTATTATGGAGCAGAGGTGCCGTTTTTGAGGCCAAAAAATATTTCCGGTGACAGATCATCTGATACTGAGTTTTATCTACATGCACTCATCTGGCTGAAAGACCATGAAAATTATCAACCTGATATTATTGCCAACTTAAGGCCAACCAATCCTTTAAGGAAACCTGAGATTGTAGATGATATTATTAAACGGCTCATCTCCCGCCCGGATGTGGATTCAATAAGAACAATCAGCAAATCACCCTACTCTCCCTTTAAAATGCGAATTGTGGAAGAAAAAACAAATTTGATAAAACCCCTGGTTTTTGTTCACAGAGAAGGCCCATATAATCAGGCCAAACAGCCATTACCACAAGCTTATCTACTTAATGCCTATTTGGATGCCACCTGGGTTGAGATTGTTTTAAAGAAAAAATTATCTCTGGGTGAAAAAATGTTGGCCTATATATTGAATGAGAATCCCATAGATATTGATACCGAGGAGGATTGGCAGAGATTGATCCAGAATTTTACTTCTTTTGAATCTTACTTGAAACAAAGAATTTGAACCGGATTAATTTCAATAATACTTTTCATTGCCATTACTATACCTATATTAAATTGGATGATTAAATACTTTGAAGAGGATTGTCTACATTTAGGAGCAATACATAAGGTCTTTTCTTTATTCTAAAAAATGATATAATATCGCAGATAAAGTTTGGAAAAGTCATAGCTCTGAGATAAATTGTTTTTATATTTTGTTATTACAGCCCTAAATCATTAAAAAGGGGGAAACGGCGGTAGCCTATAATGTGGATGAGTGAATGAGTAAATGGGTGGATGGGATAATATGAAAAATCTTTCTAGTTTTTTCCCTTAACTCATGCCAGGTTTTTCCTGAATTCTTATATAAAGACACAATATGAACGCTTTATACAGTTGCTGCACTGTTGATCCCTGGTTGGATGTTGCCCGGATTTTAAAAGATAAATACAATATCGAACCGGTCTATTGGATCGGGAAAGATAATGACCATTCCAGAGAAATCATTCCATCTGAATTCTCCGAATCTGTTTATCACGAATATTTCGATGCTTGGAAGGGAGTATTCCCGGTTGGAATCGATAAAATTGCCAATCATTATTGTGTGGATATTGATTTTTATAAACAAATCTCAAATTACGAACTCCAGGGACTGACACAGATGGATAGAATGGACGAAGACCAACACAGCTTTGGTTTTTCCGAACGTAGGAATTTATTCAGAAAATTCTTAAGATATTGGATCGCTGTAGTTGATTTTTATAAGGTTGAAATACTGATCAGCCCTAAAATTCCTCACCAATCTTTTGATTATGTTCTGTATCTTGTTTGTCAAAATAAAGGAATTAAATTTTTATCTACTGTTCACACACCATTTTCCAATGCTGGCCGTTTGATCCTACTTGAAAACCTGGATGATATTCCTGCAAAAATTGTCCAAGATTATAAAAAATTAAGTAAGAGTAAAAATCACTTTCAACTGGACAGTGATATCACTTCCTATTTTGAAGCAGTCCGTATGAAATATGAAGACGCCATGCCCAAGAATTTTATTGAATATAACAGGTTTCACAAAAAGCGGCCAAGTGTAATTAAAACAGGAAAAAAATTTCTTTATGAGCTTCCCATAAAAAAACAAGTTTGGTTTGGCAAGAACGGTTATCTGTTAAAGGGGGTCCCCAAATACCGCAAACAGCCAAATAAGCAAGTGGAGGAAAGTAAAACCAGATATAAATTGATTCCATATATTCATTTAATCTACAAGAGAATTAAATTCCTCAAATCTCTGGAAAAAGAATATTCCAGAATTAGCCAAGAGCCGGATTTGAATAAACCATTTGTTGTTTTTGCACTCCATTATCAACCCGAGGCGACCTCACTGCCCAGAGGTGGAATGTTTCACGATCAGCTTTATATCATAGAACTATTATCGAAACATTTACCTAAGGATTGGAATATCTATGTAAAAGAAAATCCCAAGCAATTTAACCCGCTGGGAGAAGGAGCCACTTGCAGATTGTTACGTTTTTACCGGGATGCCATGGAATTTCCCAGAGTCTCCTTTATTCCGGTTGATTATAATCCCTTTACCCTAATCGATGAAGCAAAAGCAGTCATAACAATTGCTGGAACTATGGGTTGGGAGGCTATGGTTCGAAAAAAACCGGTTATATGTTTTGGACAATCATGGTATGAATCTTTCACCCATGGCGTTTACCGGATAAATAATAATCAGGATTTGAAAGGAATCGTTGATTTTATAAAAAATTTTACCTACAGTGAACATAAATTACTGGCCTATTTAAAGGCTGTTGAGAAGAATTCAATCATTGCCTATCATTACCAAGGCCTTAAAGACAAACTCAAAATGGAAAAAGCAGAATGCACCAAAGTATTGGTTGAGAGTGTTGCTAAACACTTTGATCTGCTTTTTTCCATGAAGCAGTAATATGAATTCATAATGATAAGGATATTCAAGGGAAACAAATTACTTACAGATATCGGCCTCTATCTGACATCCACATCCATAAACCAGGCTATCCCTTTTTTATTGCTTCCAATATTAACTCTATATCTGACTCCAGAGGATTATGGGTATATCAATAATTTTTCTGCAATTCTACTCTTTTCTAATTCCATCATAGGCGGTGGGCTAAGTGCCAATATAATGAAACATCATTATGTTGAAGATAATGATTATATGAAAAAATTGATGGGGAATCTGTATTTTGTTCTTTTTCTCAGCACTATTATTGTAATAATATCAGCTATCATACTCTCCTCTATCTTTGATATTAAACTGATTCCAAAAAATATCTTTATCTTCATACCTTGCATTTCTTTTTTTTTTATGAGTTTCGAATTTCAGAGAACTGCTTTAAGAATGCAAAAAAAAGCATTGTCTTTAACAGTTGTTACTTTAATGGAAGTTATTTTAAATATCTCCCTTTCTCTCATACTGGTTGTGGGATTATACCTCCACTGGAGGGGCAGGGTGTATGGAATGTCAATTTCTTATATTGTGTTCGGTTTAATATCACTGGGATATTTCTTAAGAAAAGACTATATTGACCTCACAATCAGCAAAAATATGCTCAAAAAAATTTTGGTGGTAGCCTTGCCTTTATTGCCATCGATCTTGGGCTTAATGATAATAAGAAAAAGCGGGATACTTTTTATTGACTCATTTTCCGGAAAATACGAGGCCGGACTTTATGGAGTCGGTTTAAACCTTTCTATGATTTTGGTATTTGTTACATTTGCCTTTGTTAATGCATGGACTCCCAGGGTTTATGAGAAGCTTTCAAGAGGCAGTGAGAAAGATAAAATCACATTAAGAAACAGCATTTTTATCTTTGCCTTGATCATATTTTTACTAGGTTTTTTTCTTGTATTTTTTTCTGATCTGATTCTGCGAATCATGACCACCGATGCCTTTTCTGGAGCAAGTGTTTATATCCCCTGGCTTGCTTTCGGTTTCGCCTTCTGGGCCGTCCGGGAGATGTACACCCCATTCTTCATACATTACGGTAAGCAGACATATTTAGCTGTCATTGCCATAGCCTGCGCAGCCCTTAATTTGATTTTAAACTATCTTGCTGTAAATGAGATCGGTGCAATTGGTGTAGCCATTTCTTTTTTGATTTCAAATTTTGTGGCTTATTTATTCATATTTTTTTCTGTCAGGACATTCTGTAAATTGCCTATTTCAATAGACTACAAAAACATAACATTTTTAATTAGACATTTAAAAAATTCATAAAGTCATGACTAAAGAATTTAATATAAAACAATTTTTATATCCATTTTCAATCTTCAAATTAAGAAAATTCTTAAGTAAATCTGAAGCTTGGAGTAAAGAACAGTTATTAGAGTATCAAAACCAGAAATTCATATTCATAATCCATCATGCCTACGAAAAAGTTCCCTATTATAGGAAACTCTTTAACCAAAATGGGATAAAACCGGATGATATTCAGAATATAAACAACATTCAAATCATCCCACCATTAACTAAATCCATAGTCAGAGAAAATTTCAATGAATTACTTTCCAGAAACTACCAAAAATTTGATCCAGTCCTGGTCCAAACCAGCGGTTCTACTGGTACTCCTTTACAATTATATCTGGATCGAAATATCAATGTTGCCCGCTTTGCTTTTTTATGGCGAATTTGGAATTGGACAGGATATCAGTTTGGGCAAAAATGGGTAAAAATCGGTGGATCGGTATTTGAGAAAAACAGACCTTTTAAATATATTAAATTATTAAACGCTCTCTATATATCTTCCTATCAAATAACAAAAGACAATGTTCACAGTATTTTAACTGAGCTTATCCGTTTTCAGCCAAAAATGCTGCGTGGGTATCCATCCTCGCTTTATGAATTTTCCAAGTTTATTGCAGAAAGGCCGGAAAGACACAAATTAAGACTGAATAATATTGTCACTGACTCAGAAACATTATTGGACTATCAAAGAGATTTTATACAGAAAATTTTTGAATGTAAGGTATTTGATTTATATAGTCATTGGGAGCACATCAATATGATCGCTGAGTGCACTAATCAGGTTAAACACCATCAAATGGAATATGGCATACTTGAGATATTGGATAAAGATAATAAACAAGTTAAAGATGGAGAAGCAGGAGAAATGACCGCATCCGGATTATTCAATTTGTCCATGCCTCTTATTAGGTATAAGACTGGTGATTTGGCTATTAAAGGGAAAAATGAATGTAGTTGCGGTAGAAAACATGATGTCATTAAAAGAATTGACGGTCGTATTGAGGATGCAATCATTACGCCTGATGGGAGAACTGTCAGCCGTCTGGATGCCGCATTCAAATATAACCGGGGATATGATTTTGCGCAAATTGTTCAGAATGATATCAATTCAATAGATATTTTCCTGGTAAAAAATAAATATTATGATAAAAATGAAGAAAAAGTGCTTGAAAAGCATATCAGGAATAGAGTTGGTGACGTCATCAAGATAAACTACAAATTCGTTGATAAAATAAATCCACAGGGAAATGGAAAAATCAGATTTGTAAAAAATAATTTATTAAGAAGCAAATCTTCAAAATATATAACTGAGCTAAAAGCAGATATCCAATAAAATAAAAATACTTTTTAAATTTAATTTAAACATTTTCAATTATTTATTTAGTTTTAGAACCATTGGTTGAATGATTATCAATTTTGTGGGTGATTTATGTCTCGATGGAATTGAACCTGACAAATTTCATATTGAAGATGCTGTTTTGAAAATATTCAAAGGCAGCGATTTGAATATTGCTAATTTGGAATCTCCCTTAACACAAAATGAAAGTATCCGACCCAATACACCTATAGCATTAAAATCAGTACCTACTAAAAACAAAATTTTAGAGATTTTCAATGTATTCTCTCTGGCCAATAACCATATATTGGATTATGGGTTAGAAGGTTTTTTGGACACCATTTCTTTTTTAAAGAAGTATGGAAAAAGATATTTTGGGGCCGGTCAAAACTTAAACGACGTTTTTCTTCCCTTGAAGATAAAACAAAGTAATCAGAAAATTGCATTTAT
>CAZLBV010000133.1:0-3245 GCA_964557845.1 uncultured Eubacteriales bacterium
TGCCCCCTTGGAATCTATAGATTCCACTTGAAATATACTCTATTTGCTTATAATTAAATAAGATAGATCAATTATATGGAAAATTTTGGGGGATCTTCACTAACAATGATCAATTGTCTATAACATTTTGGAGACCTTATGATTAAATATATCCATTGGAGCAGAATAAGGTCAGATGATCTGGTTTGCAATTCTCTGTGATTTCAGTAAAATGAAGTGGACAGGAGGGAAAAAAGTAGATCCGGCTTATATCAACGCTGACAAATTAGACAAATCGGATTTTTGATTGATCCATTCAAAAAAAATGAAGAAAAAAAAGGTTGCTGTGGCTATGAGCGGAGGAGTTGACTCCTCTGTGGCGGCAGCTCTGTTGATCGAAGCAGGCTATGATGTTCTTGGTTTGACCATGGTGAATTATGCCTTGGAAGACCATGATGAAAACAATGTTTTAGCGGCCCGGAAAGCAGCGGATATATTGAA
The DNA here is from genome assembly GCA_964557845.1 of uncultured Eubacteriales bacterium. GTDB lineage: Bacteria > Acidobacteriota > Aminicenantia > Aminicenantales > Aminicenantaceae > CAZLBV01. The sequence continues at coordinate 481 of CAZLBV010000133.1, forward strand.
CATCAGCCATGAAGTGGTTGATCTTAGATCGGAATTTGAAGAGCGGATCATTAGATATTTCTGCAATGAGTACAGCAGAGGGCTGACTCCCAATCCTTGTATTCGATGTAACCGGGAAATTAAATTTGGGCTTTTGATGGAAAAGGCTCGGGAATATGGTGCCGGTCTTTTTGCTACCGGTCATTATGTGCGTAAGAATTTTAATGATCAAACAAAAAGATTCATCCTTAATAAAGCAAAGAACAAAGCCAAGGATCAATCCTATTTTCTGTACTGTCTGACTCAGGAGCAGCTGAAACACGCTCTCTTTCCGCTTGGAGAAATGGATAAAGATAAGGTGCGGCAAACAGCTGTTGATTTGGGACTGCCTGCTGCCCACAGACCCGAAAGCCAAGAGATCTGTTTTATCCCGGATAATGATTACGTGAATTTCTTGAAAAAAAATATACCCGGATCATTTAAACAAGGGCCGATCTTAGGCCCAGGCAAAAAGCAGTTAGGCCGGCATAAAGGAATACTTCATTTTACTATCGGTCAAAGGCGTGGTTTAGGAATATCTTCGCCTCATCCACTTTATGTATTGGAACTGAATGCCCGGGATAATGCTGTAATTGTAGGTGAAGATAAAGATTTAAAAGAAAGGTTTCTCACTGCTTCGAAATTAAATTTGATCTCTCTTGCCAAGATCGATCAGCCCTTGTCTGTGAAAGCCCGTATCCGGTACAAACACAAAGAAGCTGAAGCAGTAATTTCACCGCTGGATAAAGATAGAGTCCGGGTAGAATTTTCGGAACCTCAGCGGGCCATAACACCGGGACAGTCGGTTGTTTTTTATGATGGGGACACTGTCGTCGGCGGAGCTGTGATCGAGCAGGCCGGACGCTTCAACTAAGTTTCTCCGTTTATCTTGAATTTTTTTACCAATATTTCTGTTTGGTTATGAGAGGTTTTCGGGTTGACTGATTCTCGTTTTACGTATAATATAAATTTATAAAAGGTAGCCTGCCATTCCAATGGTTAAAAATTGAGGAAATTGGATAAAAATCTTTCTCTTCAGAAAAAAATTAATTCCGGTGTGGCCATAATGCATCCGGACATTATTGAACAAATTAAATTTTATAATAGTCTGATCGATGGATCGATTTCTTGATCTTTATTGGCTTAAGCCCTTTTAATGGCTGGAGTAAATCATGAAAGAAAAAAAAACCCGGCTGGATAAATTCTTCAAGCAAAAGGAAATCCAACTCCATCAAAGAGAAAGATTTATCCAAAGGACTTCCCGGAGCAATCCGATGGTTAATGTGGACTATTCTATTTTTTTAGATGAAAACCAGCAAATAAAGAAATTTCTTTTTCCAATGGTCAGAGATATCGTTCTGCAGCACAATTTGAAGATTTACTTTGTTATGGTCAGTTGGTGGGGGAGAGGTGATGAGGCGCTGTGGACCGGCAGCCATTTGCTTAATACTTTGGGTGAATTCAAAAAAAAAGGAATCTGTGAGATTTTTCTCAGCTATCAGGAAGGTGAATTTAAACCGTCAAGCCTCTGTCAATGGTGTCAGGAGAGGAAAATAGAGACTTTTTTTGTGGACCGATTCCAGCTGGTTTCCAGCCAAAATAAAAAGGTCGTGATCCCTTTCGGTATGCCGGGAAAAGCCGAAAATGTCATAAAATGTCTTAAGTTGATCGAAAGGAAAACCAAGGATCTGAACTTGTCTTCAGACAAGATACTGATCATTTTTATGGATGATGATTACACTCAGTATCACTGGCTTAATTATTTCCTGCTTTTTGCACCGTGGGTATTATCCTTTGCGGGCAAAACCAACGACTCAGATATCGACCGGACGATCACGAGAATAAAAAAAATTAGTTTCATCAAAAGCGGGAGCCCGAGGATCATACTTCCTTATGAACTGCAAAAAAAGATAGTCAAGGGCCAGATTGAGCCTTTGGATTATTTAGGGCTCACACAGGCTCTTATTGAATTAGCTTTCTCCAACCGCCGTTACCGTAAGGAAAAACCGAACGATAATTATGCAGAGATTGCAGCTCTCCTGAATAAAGCCAAACATAAAGGCCAGATCTATACGCCTAAAAATAAAGGATTATTCTTGAGCGACAGGCTTAATGAGCAAATGGAAAACTTATGGGGGGAATACATCTACCGGGGAGGCCGTGTAACCTCGCGGCTGGAAGGAATTCTGCGTCATCTTATCCACAAGAATACCTGCCGCTGGATGAGGCAGTTTACCTTTCTTCTTCATGGTGACCAGGGGGCCACTCTTGAAAGTTGGCTGGAGTTCTCGCCATTCAGCGGCTACGCATTAGAGGTCAGCCTGTTGATGGAGGCTGTGTGTGATAAAGCTTTTGAGCATCACCAGATCCTTAATATCACCGGTCTTCCCCATTCCCATCAGCGCTCCAAAGATCTCAACATCTGGCAAATGTTCGACAACATACTTTTATCCTTTGACCTGCTCAGAGTGTTGTATAAAAGTATGAGCCACAGGGATTTTCTATCCATGTACGGGATCCAGAGGCACGTTCCCATGCTTGACCGGTTCGGAAATATTATTTACCATCTCCCTCAGTACACGGGCCTAAAGGTCTACCCTCCCCTAAAAGCACTAACTCTGGAATAACCGTTAGATCGTTAAGATAATTCCTCCCTTTTTTTTATGGTGGGTTTACCATATGTTCCAGAGATTATTCTGGGAGCCTTTCTTGCTTTTTAAACATTGATATGTTTAAAAAAAAAAAAG
>CAZLBV010000134.1:0-4694 GCA_964557845.1 uncultured Eubacteriales bacterium
GGTATTAAAACAGATGAAATGTGCAGCCGGGATCTTTTCCCCTTTGTTTTGATCCTCCAATTCGCTGAATTTTATGTCTACATCTGCAATGTCAGCGCGGCAGGCATACAATCCTATTTGAAAGGAATAATATTCCCCCCGTAAAGCCTCTCCATAAAAAGGGCCCCCTGCTCCGGATCTTATCCACCGCAGCGGCAGGTCTTCAGCCATACGAATGGGATATTTTCTGTCTTCAGGGAATAACAGATAAGACTTCGCCGGATTCTGAGAAAGCAATCCCTCTACTTCAGCGGGAGTCGCTATTATCTCCATCGGGAAAAAACTGTTGAACGCATCAATAGATTGGATCTCGATGACCTCCGCATGGGGGAATTTTTTCTGCAGATTTATTTCGGCTGATTTTTTATCCAGCCCATTCTGCTGAATCCAATCTAAATCGGCCGTGTTTTCTGGCCCGGGATAGATCACAGTAGGGTAGTTGCTTCGTCCGGTCATGACATTGGGTAAATAATAAAGATAGTATTTCCCCGGGACTGTCTTCGGCTGAAAGACAAACGCGCCGTAATCCCGGTTTATCTCGACTCTAAAGATATTTAAGATCCTTTCATTGGTTTCAGCATCGATCAAGATTACTTTTTTTTTGTCTGGATCCTGATCGCGCCTTCTCCAGGGAATATGCACAAATACAGCGTCAACACCTTGATCCACCCGGATAACAATCCTGTGATTTCCCAGTTGTTCTGCATCCCACTCACCGGTTCCGTAAGGGATCTCAGGGGCTGCATAAATCAGCCCCAGAACGACCAATAAAACCAGAACAAAAAAGATCGATCTTTTCATCTGCAGACTCCTTCCTTATTTTTTCAGCATCACAATAATGTCTTCTATTTCTTTTTCCGGCGTGCCTTTTTTTAAAAGTTTTTCGGCCTCATCTTTTTCTCCATACTCCTGCAGGACCAATCCTCCAAAATAATCATCCACTCCATATTCCGGACCATACTGTCGGGTATATTCATAAATTTCTCGCTTAATCCTCGATGCTTTATTACTTTTACCTAAGTTTTCATAACATAACGCGATGAGATAATTCTGTTTTCTATGGTCGGGAAAAAAGGGTTCGCCGGAACCCAATCTCTCAGGATAAGTCTTAGATTCTTCCAGAAACAATATGGCGGTGGCATAATCACCCTTTTTGATCTCGTTAAAGGCAAGTTGTAACTGGCATGCCTCAAACAGAGCGTGTACATCTGCGGCCCCTTCGTGAGGTAAAACATCCAATTCATCCAGGAGAGCAGACGCCTCCACATATTTTTTATTCAGCATATAAGCCTTGATCAGATCGACCTGAATGACTGAAGACTGGGGGAGGACCTGCTGCGCCTTCGTCGCGGAAACAAGAGCATTTTCTCCATCGCCTTCAACAAGATAAAAATCTGTCAAAGCATGTCTGGCTCGCCAGTTTTTTTCATTAAGTTGGACAGCGGCATTCAAATCAACTAAAGCTTTCTGTGAATCTTTCTCTTTCATAAGATGAGCCCTTATCAAATAGAGAGGCACAAATTCAGGACGGCCGCAGGCTTTAAATAGCTTCAGAGCTTCAGCATCACGGCCTTTCGACCAATAGATCAGACCAAGATAATACTTGGTTTGCCACCGCTCTGGCCGGCTGTCGGCGGCCCATTGAAAAACCGGTATGGTCTCCAGCCTGAAAGGAAATACCAAACTGGGAGATAAGATTTCAGCCTTTTCCAGCCATTTCCGGCTTTCCTCGGGAGATGAATGTCTTAAAAGATAAGCTGACCAGTACCAAACCGTTGGGTGCTCAGGGGAAAGAAGCAAAAGCTCCCTGGCTTCTTTTCTGCATTTTATTGATTCATAATAGATAGCCATCTCGAGATAGGTCTCATGAGGGAATTCATTGTGGATTGTTGACTGAAAATGCTGCAGCTTTTTCGGATCCGAGGAAAGCAGATAGTGTTCATATCGAATAAAATGATTTAAAGGTTCGATAATTTCCATTCTCTTCAGGACCTCCCGGGCTGCATCAGCATTTTCCGTCATCCTTAAGATCACAACCATCGCCTGCAGAGCCGAAATATTATATTGATTATAGTCTAGCGCCCGGCGGGCATATTCGAGGGCTAAATCATACTTTTTTTCCCCAATATAGATCTCCGCCATCTGAACATAGGCGGCTGAACGGAATTTCAAAGATCGCGATGCCCAACCCAATGTTTCCAGGGCATCCACTTTATTTTCCTGTCTCCGGGATAAAAGGCCGTAGATATAATTGGCTTCCGGGTCATACATGGACTGACGCAGCGCTTTGGCAGCGAATTCAAGCGCTGTTGAATATTCTCCTCTCTTATAATAAAGTTCTGCAGCCCGGCAGAGAGCGCGGATATGGAGCGGCTCCAGTTCCAATACGTCAAGATACATATTAAGGGCTTTGACATAATTTCGTTCTTTATCTGCCCTTTCAGCAGCCATAAATAAGCCTTCTGCAGTGCTCTCATCATAATCCTGAAAATGCAATGGCCGTTTGATCTCTGCAGCGTCAGGATCATTGATGTAATCCAATTTATCTCCAATTTTTATCCGAATGATCTTACTTTTTTCTTCATTTTTTATCTTATTTTTATAGATCCCCATCGGAGCAAGATCAAGCATCTCACTGTAAATTTCCTTCTCATCAGCATAAACGAGCAATTTTTCTTGGATATCCTGAAGTGCGCAGATACCTATCTTTATCCAATCCTCCTCACACTCCACATGCAAGACAGCGTGGGGTGTTGCCTTTACCATGGGTCCGATCTCTTTATACGGAAACCAGTATTCCTTCCATCGTTCCGCAGCATTGGGTAGCAAAAATTCGTGATCGCTCTGATTGAGTAATCTTCCCGCCTGCGGCTCGCTGTATTGTCCATCATTATCGGTTAAAAGATCCTCCCAGATCATTCCCTGTCGCGATAGCCCCCAGAGCCATATCTTCCTTCCCGGCACATCTCCATAGTGTGCCCAATGGCCGAATCCAAAATCAGTATCATGCCAGTAACCCCCATAAAAACTCTCAAACTGACCCACTGTAAAATAGCTCTTATAAGAGCCGAAATCATTATTCTTATACCAGGAAAGATCACGGCCCTGTTCATCTATCGGCCAGCTTTCAAGGGGAACGGAATAATTATGTCCGATATGAAATTTCCCGGGAAAAATTATTTGAAAGTCTGAATCGACTCTTACCGCGCCATTCATCCAGGCATAATAGGATTGAAACAGAGGACTGGCATTAAACCAGAATGGCTGTGTTATAAAATAAGCCTTATCCGGAGGGAGTAATATCTCTACACTCCAGCGTGTCCGAGAGGGGAGATCCATGGTCCCCACAAAACAACTGACGCTTCCATCCGGATTATTTCTTATAATATGATCGACTGGTGAGGCGGTAGCTGGGGAGTGACCGATCACCCCAAAATTAAACTCTATACCTCCTGAGGTCCACGGCCCCCTTAATGCAACCTCTCTAAACTTCATGACGTGATTGGTATATATAAACTCCTGGTCGGAAGATTTTTCCCTGGCTCCCCAAACCTTCCCTCCTACTTCAGGCAGCACAGCGACTTCAATATAAGGGTTTTCCATGCGGACGACTTTCCACTCTTTCATTGTTCCGGAACGGGTAAATCCATTGAAAAAATTGTATGGATATATTCTCCTGCCCCCACCCCACATATTTGTTTTGGTAAGAATCGGAATGGGATCCGGATCAAAATACTCATAAGTTTTTAAATTTTCTTTCTTCACTGATACCACAGCTTTATCTTTAAAGTCCCGGTAGCCCATTAAGATAAAGAGGGCTAATCCTAACACACATAGAAATATCCTTTTCATTGTCTTCCTCTTTAGATAAATAAAAAAATGTTAAAAATTATTCAGGACATCGAACAGTTTTTAAGAATTATCGTGAGATCATGTGGATTCTTCGGCCATTTTTTTGATTAACTGAAGGGTTGCCCGGCAGTCTCCCACCGCGGTATGATCTCCTCCCGGAAGTTTTTGCCATTTATAGCTCCCATCTGGCCACAATTCTCCCCTCCAAGCCGAATATTTCAGCATAGCACATTCTATCCTATTGGGTTTAATTAACATTGGACTCAGATGATAGCGTGCCTGAGTTTGCCAGAGCAGCCTCATGTCACAGTCAGCATTATAAATCACAACAGTCTTTCCCATAATGCATCTCTCAAACTGTACCTGAATCTCTTTAAAGGTGGGAGCAAACAACAGATCCGAATCCATGATTCCGTGGATCGCCGATGCAGTCGGAGATATCGGCTGGGATGGCCTGATCAAAGTCTCAAGCAACACCTGGTCTTCAGGACTAAGGATTGCGATCTGAATGATCTCATCTCTTGGGCCTAATCCAGTCGTCTCTGTATCCAAGATCACCCAGTCAGATCTCTTAAGCAGTGAACGAGCCCATTCACAGGCAATCCGATGTTCTTCATCCTCCATTTTACTTTCCTTTCCGCTGTTAAATATAAGCTTATATTACAATTAAAACAAGGTCAAATTTAAGGGCCTGGATCATCAGTAAAATAGGCCGACTCCATAAATATTCTATTCTTCTGTGTAATATACATTCTATTAGGATGACAATATCTTATATCGCGCATGATTTAATAATTTAATAT
>CAZLBV010000135.1:0-2685 GCA_964557845.1 uncultured Eubacteriales bacterium
GAACACAAATCCGATGTAATTTTTATGAATTTCAGACCGCTGCCGTTCATTAAATTTATGAACGGGATTATCCAAAAAATAGTATTCTCCGCTTGACTGGACATCCAACATTCTGATTATATGGAGCAGTGTTGACTTTCCGGTCATACTGTTTTACCTTTATATTCTAAATTCCTTTTGAATGTTTTCCGACACGATCTGACCATCGAATAAATGGATAATTCTATGGCTGTATTCGGCATAGGCTGGTGAATGGGTAACCATTACAATGGTAGTTCCATTTTCATGCAGGTCACCCAAAAGCTTCATTACTTCATCTCCATGGGCAGAATCAAGATTACCTGTGGGCTCATCCGCCAGGATTAAACTTGGCTTAGCCACTACTGCCCGGGCAACCGCTACCCTTTGCTGCTGCCCGCCGGAAAGCTGTTGGGGAAAATGATTCTTTCGCGCCATAATTTCGATTTGCTCCATTACTTCATGGACGCGTTTTTTTCTCTCAGATGAAGAATAGCCAAGATAAAGCAAGGGTAATTCTATGTTTTCATAGACCGTTAATTCATCGATTAGATTAAAGCTCTGGAAGATAAAGCCAATGTTGTTTTTACGGAGGTTAGCCCGCTGTCTCTCAGAATATCTGGACACCTCTTCATCCAAAAAATAATAATCACCTCCCGAAGGTTTGTCGATCATGCCCAAAATATTCAAAAGTGTTGATTTCCCACATCCGGAAGGCCCCATAATTGCCACATACTCTCCTTTTTTAATGTCCAGATTGACATTATTGATCGCAGTCGTTTCAATCTCTTCGGTCGTGTAAACTTTGACTAGATCTTTGGTTTTAATCATATTTTCCTCCTAAATTCCTATCCACCGTTCTAGGTAGTTTGGGTTTTTTAAAAATATCGAATATCATAATTCCATTCGAACATCTATTTAAAGACCAATCTCTCCATATCTCCGAAGCTTTCATAGGAAGAAGTAATTACTTTTTCCCCCGGCTCCAGGCCTTCCAGTACTTCATGTACATCTGAGTTATACTGTCCTAATCTTATGCTTCTTTTAGTCGCGAACTTACCCGACTTATCTACAACATAGACCCAATTTCCTCCAGTTGTTTGAAAGAACCCTCCCCTGGGGAGTAGTAAAGCCTCTTTTAAATCACCTAATTCCAAACGAATATGGAGAGTCTGTCCACGCCTGATCCCCTCAGGCTGCTCTCCTACAAAATACATGTCTACTTGAAATTTACCATCCTGGACTTCAAGATAAACAGTTCTTACCTGTAATTTATAATCTTGCCCGGCAAAAGGGAAAGTCCCTGTCCTTCCTTTTTCCACTCTGGCAATGTAATATTCATCAATATCTGCCCTGACTCTGAATTTATCCATGACATCGATACGCCCTATCCGTTCTCCAGGATTTTTGGATTGACCGATCTCTGCGTTCAGCGCGGTGAGGTGGCCTGAGATCGGAGCCCTTAAAGTCAAATTTTCCTGCTTTTTATAGACCACATTAAGATTATCCTGCATGCGTTTTAAAGATGTTTCCAATTGATCGATCTGCTGCTGACGAAAAGTCAATTCATTCTTCTGGCTTTCCTGGGTCAATTCCAATCTTTCCTGAAGATATTCATACTGATCTTTTGCCAATTCATAAGTATGATCTGAAATAAGATCATCTTCATGCAGTTTTTTATAGCGTTCATAAGTCCTCTTCTGCTGTTGAAGTTGACTCTCTGCCTGTGCCATCTGTTGACTTAGCTGTAAGCGGTATTGTTCTAATTGCAAGCGTGTATTCCGCAAATTATTGCTTTGCTGATAGAGTTCAGCTTCTCTCCACATGATGGTCATCAAGAGATTTGTGTTTTCCATCTTCAATATTTTTTGTCCTTCTTGAATGGGAACACCAGCCTCCATATATATTTCTTCCACCCGGCCTCCGTCATCTGCAACCAAAAAATAAGTGGTTATCGGAAGCACTTCTCCCATAATCGGGATATAGTCCTGGTAAGGCCCCCTTGTCACTTCAGATATACTCAATCTCTCTTGATCAACATTCAATGTTGACTTCGTCATTTTAAAGGCAAAAAGATAGATCATTACCGATATAAAAATGAGCGCACTTCCATACATCGCGATTTTTTTGGCCGTGAACTTCTTTTTTTCAATTTTCCGATCCATACTCATTATAAATACTCCTTCAGATTAACCAGAGATCTAAATATCCCAACCGAAGCTATAATTTTGAGCTTGTCGCATTCATCTTGATTCATATTTATATATTAGCAAATTCTATGCCATGAAAATCAATCCCTTATTATACTAAATTCCTCAAAAAAATGGCCATGAAGTGTTCGCTCATATAACAAAATATGTCCGTTTACGGACAGTATAACCTTGAGATGATAACATCATTCAGAAAAAAACAAGGGATATAATCTATCTGGTATGTTTTTTGCTCATTATCATAAAGAAAAAAAGGATATAAGCATAGTGTATTTTTTTGTTATAATTCATTTTAGAGTATCTCTCTCATGTGTAATTGGTTCAACCGGCTAAAGGTCAAAATTTTTTATCATAATTTATCTTAATTTTTATGTTAAATACTAACCTGGATTATTCACGAGTCGAGATTGGTCCAGTTACAAGGCGTCGGCGGGTGAAGCTGTGGTTGTCCACCGCG
>CAZLBV010000136.1:0-4234 GCA_964557845.1 uncultured Eubacteriales bacterium
AGGTTTATTTTGCCGCCAACAGCCAGAGCCGGACTTTTGACGGCGGCTATACCTCAGAAACTGTGCGCTGGAGCGGGGACTGCCATGACATGTGGGCGGATCCTTTGATACCGGACCGGATGATGATCAGCGATGACGGCGGAGCCATAATCACCCTTAACCGGGGAAAAACCTGGCAGCGGATCAACCTGCCCGTAGCTCAGATGTACCATGTGGCCGTGGATAACCGGATCCCCTATAATGTCTACGGCGGCAAACAGGATGGCAGCGCCTATAAAGGCCCTAGCAGCGGTTTTATCAGCAACTGGGGACGCCCTAAAGATCTATGGGAGGAAACCGCCGGGGGTGAGTGCGGCTTTGTGATTCCCGATCCTGTGGATCCTGATATCGTCTGGGGCGGAAGCTACAACGCCGATCTCCAGAGAGCGAATTATAAGACCGGTCACATCACTTCAGTCCATGTCTGGCCGGAATCCATATACGGGTCCCATGCCGGGGTAGTCAAATACCGTTTCAACTGGACCTTTCCCATCCACATCTCTCCTCATAATCACAACCGGGTCTATGTAGGCAGCCAGTATGTGCACATGACAGAAGACAAAGGACGAAGCTGGCAGGAGATAAGCCCGGATATGACTACCAACGATCCCAGTAAAATGGGGCCTTCAGGGGGATTGACCAGGGATAATCTGGCGGTTGAATACGGCTGCGTGGTGTTTGCCATCGCAGAATCCCCATTGGAAGAAGGCTGTATTTGGGCGGGCACCAATGACGGACTGGTTCAGGTGACCCGGGATGGAGGAAAGACCTGGACCGATGTAACCAAGAACATTCCGAATCTTCCTCCCTGGGGAACGGTTAGCAATATCGAGCCATCCCGGTTTGATGCCGGGACTGCTTATATTACGGTTGATTTTCATCAGATGAACAACCGGGATCCTTTCGTGTATAAAACCACGGATTTTGGCAGGACCTGGAAATCATTGAGTGCGGATATTCCCAAAAGTGTATTCAGCTACTGCCACTGGATCCATGAGGATCCCACCCGCGCCGGCCTGCTGTATTTGGGAACGGAAAATGCCATCTATGTCTCCTTTAATGACGGTAAAAACTGGCTTTCGCTTCAGAATAATCTGCCCCATGCGCCGGTTCATCATATGGTAGTGCAGGAGCATTTCAATGATCTGGTTATCGGAACCTACGGTAGAGGCTTTTGGATCATGGATGATATCACACCTCTCCAGCAGCTTACCGATGAAGTGCTTGCTTCAGATATTTTTCTTTTCCAACCCAGAGATTCCTACCGATTGCATAGTACTGCCGGCGGGCCGCGGGTCATGCCGAATGCCTACATCAATTATTATTTACGTGAGCCGGTCAAAGAGTCCATCAAGATCACGATCCTGGATGAGCAGGGAGAAATTGTAAACACTCTGAGAGGATCCAACCGCCAGGGTATAAACCGGGTCTTTTGGAACCTCCGGCATTATCCGGCCACAGAGGCCAGGCTCCGCACCAAACCTCCGGGAAATCCCCATGTGGTCGAGGAGAAGAGATTTCATCATCAGTGGGAAAGGGAAGGCTGGTATCCCATTCTAAGCTGGGGAACGAGCGGAGGCTTCAGGGGTTTTCTAGTCTCACCAGGAACCTATACTGTAAAAATGGAAGTAGGAGACCGGGAGTTTACCCAAACAGTAACAGTGAAAAAAGACCCCCGTTCCGAGGGGACTTTAGAAGATATCCAAGCCCAGGAAAACATGCAGAAAGAAATACGAGAAGCCCTTAATTCTGTATCTGAAAAGATCAGCCAGATCGAATGGATGCGGAAGCAGCTTTATTCCGTTCGGGATATGCTTAAAGCGACCGGGGGCACCACTGAGGCTTTGGGCCGGATAGATGAATTTGATCTCAAACTTCGCTCCATCGAAGATGAGCTCTTCCAGCCGATAATCGCCGAGGGTGATTCAAAATCCTTCCGCTATCCCCAAAAGCTTTACTGTAAATTGTCGGTTCTGGCCGGGGATGTCGGCGGCAGTGTGGATTTTGCGCCCAACCAACAGCAGAAGGAAGTATTTGCTGTTTTAAAAGCGAGGTTGGCAGAACAGGAGAAAAAATATCAGACAGTAATGGCAGAGGACCTTCCGGCCTTTAATTCCTGGCTGCGAGAGATGAAGATTGACGGGATTGTAGTTCCTGAGATCAAATAGAATTTTACTACTTGTGACGTAAAACTATAAGATGATCCGAGTTTGATCGCAGTATTTTAAAAGCGAGGTGACCATGGCTAAAAGGACACGTTTTCCCTTTGTTTTTTGGATCGCGAATGCTATCGAAGTGTTTGAACGGTTTGCCTATTACGGGATCTATTTTGGATTCGGAATATATATGGAACATCTGGGCTATTCCGAAGGCCAGCTGGGTATAGTCCAGAGTATATTTCTGCTTTTTTCCTACACCATTCCGATCATTTCAGGAACATTTGCGGACAGATTCGGCTTTAAAAAGGTCCTGATCGTATCCTACCTCGCCTACCTTCCCTCTATCCTGCTGCTGCTTGTGACCAAGTCTTTCTCAGGGATCGCTCTGACCATGCTGACCATCGGATTGGCGGCCGGAATTTTTAAGCCTCTGATATCAGCCACTGTAAGGGCGGTCACCGATAAAACCAATAAGACACTTGGATTCGGGATCTTCTATGCTATGGTCAATGTGGGCGCCTCCTTCGGGCCTCTGGTGGCCGGTAAACTGCGGGCCATTTCCTGGAACTATGCTTTTCTGGGAGCGGCTATCTCTATTGGAGTCATGCTGCTTATAACTATCTTTTTCTATAAAGAGCCGGAACGAGAGATAGAAGGCGTCACCCTCAAGCAAAAATTTAAAGACATGGGTACGGCTCTTTCCGATCTTAAATTTGCGGTATTTTTGGTCCTTTTAGGCCTGTTCTTCTGGCTTCCGCTCTGGGCTTTTTTTAACTTATGCGCCATTTATGTGGATAGAAATATCGATACCGCCCGCCTTTATCTGGATATAAAAAGTGTATTCGGAAGCGGCCTCGCCAACTTTTTATCCCGGGTGGATGAATCCGGAACCCGGCGGATTCTAGGAGAGACCATTTCCCATTCCGGCTATATCATCATGATCTTCCAGGTGTTTATCTCCTGGACCTTTGAACGATTCCGGGCTATCCCTTCGTTTCTGTTTGGGTTGTTCGTGGCCGCCACCGGATTTATGGTGCTCGGATATGCAAAAGTATCAGCTCCGGCTCTTATATTTTTAGGCATTTTCCTGTTTGCCTGCGGAGAGATGATCTCATCCCCCCGGATTCAGGAATACATCACCTGGATCGCTCCCAAGGAAAAAGCCGGGCTGTACATGGGATCGAACTTTCTGGCTTTGGGTATCGGATCGGCGCTAAGTGGAGTCATTTACACGAGCCTCTACGGTGCGTTCCGCGGCCAGGGACATCCGGAATATGTATGGTATACCTTGGCGGCGCATATGATCTTAGGGGTGATCGTCCTGTTTATCTTTTCCAAGACCGCTGGGGAATTTAAGGAACAGGAAAAATAGGAGCCTAGGAATGGAAGGAGGAATAATAATGCTCATTAAAGAAAAAGTAGAACAGGCAGTTAAAATTTTATCGGAATATTCCGTTGACTGCTGGTTGACTTTTGTCAGGGAAACCGGGATCATGCGGGATCCCATGCTGGATTATCTAATAACAGCAGGGGTTACCTGGCATTCGGCCTTTATTGTCACAAAAAAAGGGGACACCTATGCCATCGTGGGGCAGATGGACCGGCAGACCATCGAAGATCTGGGTGTGTATAAACACATCATTAGTTATGTCGAGGGCATAAAAAAGCCTCTTTTAGAGGTGCTTAGAAAGATTAAGCCTAAACAAATTGCGGTAAATTTTTCCCAGGGGAGTGAAGTCTGCGACGGATTGACTCACGGTATGTATTTGACCCTGCATGATATTCTCGCTGAGGCCGGATGGGAAGATAGGATGATATCTTCGGAAAAAGTGGCTTCGAGCCTTAAGGCCCGGAAAACTCTTACTGAAGTTAAACGAATGAAAAAAGCCATCGAAGAGACGCTGGATATATTCGATCTGGTCACAGAATTTATCAAACCCGGAAGGACGGAGAGGGACATTGCTGAATTTATGATCAATGAGGTCGAGCGCCGGAATCTGGATTTTGCCTGGGAGAGGAATCACTGCCCGGCTGTT
>CAZLBV010000137.1:0-3003 GCA_964557845.1 uncultured Eubacteriales bacterium
TGAGATCGAAGGAATCGTGGGTTTAGAAGCCACCACAGACGTATACGGCCGGGTAAAAAACTTAAGGATTTTGAGATCAATCCCTGAGCTGGACAAAGCTGCCATCGATGCGGTCAAGCAATGGATTTATGAACCAACACTTGTCGACGGAAAACCGATTGAAGACACTTTTACCGTAACGGTGACTTTTAAATTAAAATAGGCTGAATTTATAGACCCAAACTCCTTAAGAGGGATCAGGGATAAAGCCGCCGCTCCGCGGCCATATTAACTGGGGGCAGGCATCAAATTGATTTGGTGCCTGCTTTCTATTTTGTGAGTGGTCTAATCTTTTCTGACTTTTTGTAGATCACAAATTCACCCTTTCGAAAAACACAACTATAGCCCGGCTCATTTACCATTCTGTACATGAATTTTGAAAATTCGTCTGCTCGATAGGGCCAAAGATTTATTCCGGAATGAAAAAATATATATAGCCATTGTTACTGAAGATGCGGAATCACTAAAGAACGCTTTGACCATCAATGCTTCGTCTCCTATAGAATATGCCAACTCCAATATGCCGGAGGAGATCCTTGAGGAAAACCTTATCATTCAGGTTTTTCATCAGGATGTTCAACCGGAAAAGGTGAGAATTGCCAGCACTGGGAATTTTTTTGACGAATAATTTGCCAGCCGATTAATGTTTCTGATTTTTTAGATTCTTGACTAATCCAGGTTAGTCATATGAGCTCTGCGGGTTTTCCCCTCGTACAGAAGACCCTCAGCTGGCGCCACACAGGGTTTTCGTTCCACAGTAGGGTCAGGGCGCAAACCACTTCTTCTCACGCCCCAATCATACAAGATGACCCGTCCTATGTCCCTTCCAAAGGCTGGGCGGAGATGATCCGCAAAGTCTATGAGGCAGACCCCCCGTTGTGCTCTTCCTGTGGCGGCCGGATGAAGATCATCTCTTTTATAGAGGAACCGAAAACCATCGACAGGATCATCCGCCACCTCGACCAGTGTGGTGATACGAAATCAATTCCCCAACAGCCCCTCGCTCCGTAAAAGAATCAAAAAATGTCCTGACTGTGGGGAAGAACGGCTGCTGATGTTCTCCTGTAAGACTCGCGGGTTCTGTCCATCCTGCCATTCCAAGAGGCGGGAGGAATGGGGCGAGTGGATGCGGGAAGAGCGATCAAGGGGTCATCAAAGCCCTGGAGATGATGGAACCGGCCCTGTCTATCACCATATCCACATAAGTTGACATGATCTACTACATCACGGTTGACGGAAAATTTTAGGTGTCTGCACGCAATTGCAGGAAAGACCCCTATTATGCGTGTTTTTCAGATATACTACCCAAAACGTCATTCAGAACCAGCTGGATGAGTAATTCCATCCCCCATTTTTCTGGAAATTTCTTTGAAATTCCATAATCACGGCCCTAAAATCAGATTATGGGGAAATTGGGTTTCCTGTCAGTTTTCGATGGAAGCTATTTATTCATGGGCTGGAAAACGATTACCAGGATGTAAATCAGGATGTAAATAAGGTGCATAAGATGATTATTGAAAACCCTGATAATTTATCAGTTTAGTTAAACAATTACCAACCAATATCTACCGTAATTTTACCATATATCTTATATCCCTCGTCCGCATAAGATGCGAAGCCTGATTCTCCTACCGGTTCGAGATTGATGAATCCAAAATTCTTTTCACTCTTGTTTTCTAAATGTATTTGGCTCATCACATTACCCATACGCAGTTTATCGGTCACATAGTCAAGTTCTAAATAAAAGGCTTCGATTTTATTCATTTCATCCTTACTTACAAACTGAATGATGTAGTTAACCTTATCCTTTACATTAATCTGCTCTACACCAACGATAGTTGAGGGCTCATAAATTGGACAGAATTCCTTCGGATAGTCTTTTGGAATACTCGTGCTGTCACTAACGGTTTTAGCCTGACTATTTTCAGAGTCTTGTGCAGAAGATTGCTGCACAGAAGGTTTGTCTTCAGTTTTGTTCTCTACACTACCATTGCAACCCACAAAGGTCAGTATAAAGCAAGTTACCATTAAAAACACACTTGCTGCTTTAACAATTTTATTCATATTAGCTTTCCTCCTTAACCTAAATTTTATGTTAATTTTTAGTTGCCTTTAAATTCTTTTTTCTCTAATCTTTATCATTCCTCCCCATTCAACAGTTGAAAAACCACTAATTGATAGGAAAAAGGGCATTATTTCAACAGATTGGATTTTGGTGATAAGGGTGGGAGTAATACTAATACTTTTTGGAGCCCTGATTGCTGTTGAAAAACTATATGAACGTTCAGCAGATTTTGCTTTAAGAATAATAAACATACAAAACATTGAATGCATAATCGAGATTGGAGGTGGTATTGCATCAACTTTCTCATAAATCAATTTCTAACAGAATCATTAGATGTTGTAAACATACTTAGGGAATATTTTTGATAATTTTATATTTTTCTTAAAAACATCAAAACATCTTAAAATTTTTAGTCCAAAGAAGTTCAAATTTTTCAAAATCAGCTACTATAAAGGACGTTTGCCAAAGACAGTTATATTCCCCACCCAAAATTGAAATAGGACAATTACAGCCTTCCCCGTCTCGTCGATGTCCAAGTATTTCACCGCCTTCGCCGTGGTTCTCCTGGCCAACCACACCTGCAGCTTCCGGGACCAGTGGGAGCTCCGGACCCGGCAGCTTGGATCTTATTTCTTTTTGTACTGCAATAAAAAAAACCCGTACTTCTCCGCCATCCCCTCCTCTCGGGACCATTTCTCTATCCTTTCGAGATCAATTTCATTTTCCCGGGCCACCATCAGGGCCTGGGCCAGGGCCTGGGGGTCATTCCAGTGGTAATAGGCAGCCAGCCGGTCCATCACGCAGTGGGTGGGGGTCAGCAGTTTCAGGTACTGATTCTCTGAAACCATCTCCCTGAACTCGGTCACCGGTTCGTTTCCCACGGATAGAGGCGGAGCAGG
>CAZLBV010000138.1:0-6330 GCA_964557845.1 uncultured Eubacteriales bacterium
AAATGCCGATATAAAATGGATATTGTAATAAACAATCTGATGTAAAAAATGTTTTCAGGAAAATATTCCAAATATGTGATAATAAATTGTTTCATAGTATAATTGGCATTTTTTATGAATAGTTCAGGTTAGTGACACCATCTCCTTTTTGCAGTATAAAAGTGACTCGCTCGTTGCCACTCACCTTTACTACGTAACTTCAAATTGTTACAGAATTCGATATATTATGGGAGTTAAATAGGAAACAAACAGTATTGCAAAAGCACTAATCAGAAAAACCACCAAAGGAGGCTGCTTCTTTCCTTTTTCTCGCTTAAAATAAACCAACTGCCATACCAAACGCCACAGCCAGAAAAGGGATAAAAATAGATTAAACCCAGCCGCCAGGCCAAAACTCCGGCTTAATTCCTTCGCATGTATTAATGAAATCAGGCCTATTAGGATAAATAAAAACAGCAGAGCTTGATGGACTGTATAAATAATTTTTGAATTTACCTTTGATATTTTCTCAAACTCAGTTTGCCAATTGAACATCCGGTAAAACCGGGTATGAAAAAAGGCCATCAGCAAAGTTAAAACCCCGCCGACATAGATACTTATTAATGGGATCATGTTATTTTCTCCTTTTAATCTAAAACTAATCCCAAACTGATAGTCAAATCCAGACCAGTATCCTTCCCTTTTGGAAATTAAGTAGCTTCAATCCGTTTTAAATTATTTATATTAATGTTTTTTTTAGCCTTCCATAAATCATACTGTAACTGCAGCCGAAGTCAACCTTCTGGTGTACGACCGAAAACCTTTGATAACCTTATGGCCATCTCAGGGCTGACACCTACTCTGCCGTTCAAAAGGACAGAAAGAGTTTTTCGTGTAACGCCAAGAGCTATGGCAGCATCGGTCACTGTTAAATTCAGTGGTTTTATACAAAACTCCCTTATGATTTCGCCTGGATGGGGAGGATTTTGGCCCCGGTGTAAACAAAATTGTTATCTCTGAACTCTTCTTTTATGTGCGCCACGATCAAGAGCACTCCACCCGGCTTTAGGTGCTGGGACGCGGTCGTTACTGTTTTCTTAATATCTTCTAAAGTTATCATATGCATGATTGAATCAGGAACAGCCACTGCGTCAAAAGATTCTTTTAAATTTACTGTCCGCATATCATCACAGATATAATCAATTTCCGGATTGACCTCTTTAGCTATTTCAAGCATCTCTTCGCTGATATCAATCCCTGTGACCATAAAATGTTTCTTAAAGGTGAAATCATGGCCGCCGGCGCCGCAGCCGAGATGAAGCAGTGTTTTCGTTTCGATCTTAGAGCCCTCTTTGACCGCATTTACAAACAGCTCTGTTTCCTCCCCATTTTTCACAGCGATCCCTAAACATATCCGCATATAAATTTCATCAAAATGTAATTTAAGGATAAGTATCTATTGAATAAGTTGGATCAAAATCCTTAGCAATTCTTTTTATGGCTAAAATGAATTCTAAAAAATTATTTTTGATGAATTTTTTGCTAACAGATTTTATTCAATAACATCTGCCAGTCAAGGCAGATTTTGCTTCACTATATCAGTTAACGCCGATTATCCTCTTCTTTTTATATATGCTTCATTCGGGCGAATCCGACTATTAAATCCCCGGACACTGGTTCTGTCTTTTATGGCTTATTTTATTTATAATAAAAAAATTAAAAAAATGGAAAGGTTCCAAGAAATAAAAAAAACCGGCTGGATGATTGTGGCTGGCGGCGTTTTAATTTATCTTGCTCTGCAGACGATGATTTTCTTGGTTTGGGCAAAATGGGAGGTGTATCTAAGATTAATTTCCTGTTTATATAAAAATACATCTGGACTGATACATCCGAATCTTGTCAATGGGATTTTTATATTCATGGTGGTTTTTTTTGGGGTTATCTTGGGATGGGCAAATTTGAGGTCCAAGGATATAGGCTTGCAGCCGAAAAAAATATTTCCCGCTTTGATAATGATGGTGGGCATATGGCTCTTTATTCAGGTTTTCCTTATGGCATTCAGCCTTTTACAAAAAGGAAGCATCACTATTCATCCGGGATGGTTGGGCGATCAGGTTTTTTCCACCATTGGTTTTTTTATAGCTATGCTAATGGGTATTGCTCTGGTTGAAGAGATGTTTTTTCGAGGATTTGTTCTGCCGCAGTTGTTTTTAATTTTCCGAATCCAATTAAAGGTTGGAGAAAGGTCGGCTATGGCATGGTCTGTTTTACTATCATCCATTTTTTTTGCTTTGATCCATATTCCCTCCTGGCTCTCTCCTTTTGGCGGAACTGGCCCCAGTTCAAATATGTTCATAGACCTGGTCATATTAACTGCAGCTGGAGTATTCTTTTGCCTGGTGTATATCCGTAGTGGAAATCTGTTCTTTGGGGTAGGGATTCATGCCCTGGCGGATGCTCCCATTTCCCTTTTTGTCTCGTCTTTTGATCCGTATATTGTCTTTGCTGGATTAATTATTTTAATACTTATTTTCTGGCCATCAACAAATAGGATTGAAAAAACGAAAATATCAATATAATAAGATTTTTTATCATGTTTCTAAAATCCTATTAGGCTAATATTATGTATCAACATACTTATTTTTGAGTGCCTAATCTTTGAGCTGTATTTCACACTTCTGTCTTTTAGGATTTTTAGTTGACAGATAATTACAGAATTCGATAGATCATAGGAATCAAATAAGAAATTAATGAACGGGCAAAATCGATCACCAAAAAAGTTATCAATTGATCAAAGTTTCGCCATAAGGGTCTAATTTAGAATTTTTCTCTTTTGATATTTATTATTATCTTGGTTTTTTCATTGAATTTTTTATTGTACCAATCAAAACTATCATCCTCTACAGATATAGAAAACTGCCCAATATCACCATTTTCATAAATAATATTCCATTCAAAATAAGTGGAGCTGACCCATTTTCCATCATTCCAAAATTCTCGTTGAGACAAACAAGATTTCACCCATTTACCGCTGTAAATGACTTCTCCACGCTCAACCTGGTCGACAAAATCACTTTCTTCAAAAAATTCCATTTCATACCAAGGAGCAACAAATCCGGGTTTGGATAAATCCGGCTCCTCCTCTGGGAATCCTTCCTTGGCATTTAAGGATTTGATATAAAATTCACATACTTTTTCAGGTGGAGCATAAACAGAATATATTTTTATTATTTCTGATTCTGCCCTTTCTTCCTCAGCCAGCCCTTCATTCTGAGCCTTATATTCTTCCTCTGCTGCTAAATCCCTTTCTGCACCTGGATAAATTGGTATTTCCTCTTCGTTTTTAGGAGGATACTCTGCCGTAATCAATGAAACGGCAAAAACTAAAATAAGTAGAGATATGAATACTTTAATAAAACTCATTTAAATTCTCCTTTCTAAATTTTATTATTTCCATAATTTGTCGAATTTGCAATTTGTCAGCTCTGCTGATATATCATACTGTATTTAAATAATATACAATTTTCCTTTCCTTGAATCAATTCGCTTAAAATGAATTTTTATGGGCTAAGAATCGATTCTAACAGTAAAAACTAAATGTCCATGAGATATTGTCAAATTCTCATAGGATCTGGGGATTGAGCTGCCAGAGGGTGTAGTTCAGTACCGCAGCGAAGCTTACCCACAGCAGATAAGGGATAAGCAACCCTCCGGCCAAGGGTCGGATACGCCAGAAAAGGATAAGGACAACCAGAATCAATATCCATAGGAGAATTATTTCAGCAAAAGCTAGTCCGCCCTGATGCCAGGCAAAAAACAGCCAGCTCCAGAGAGCATTGAACACAAGGTGAATAAGGAAAAGAAACAGGGCTCCTTTATGCGCAAGAAAACCGTCAACACGCCAGACCAGCCATGCCGCAATCCCCATCATAGCATAAAGCACCGTCCAAACCGGGCCGAACAGCCACGATGGCGGCGCCCATGACGGCAGCATAAGCTGCTGATAGAACGAACCGGCACTGGCCGATCCAATACCACCGATGGCTGCGGCGCCAAAAACGATCAAGAGCCACACAACCAGACCGATTATTTGTTTAAGCACAGGCATATTAGCCATGATTAACTCCTTTTATATCGAATTTTTCCTACTATCATTTTGTATTCATAAAAATGACACTAATAAAAAATTAAAATGAATTAGTATACTGTCTCCAATTTTATTTCGAGTATCCAGCCGGCAAAATATATAAAGGGATCTCTTCTTTATTTAAATCCAACAACTCACTTAATTTTTTATCTTGAAAAGCTCCAACAACACCTACTGACAATCCCAGAGCTGTTCCCTGCAGTTGAATATTTTGTCCCACATGCCCAACTTCAATATGAATATATCTATAACCTCTCTCCCCGTATTTTTTTGTTGTTCTTTGAGGAACAGCCGTTAATATAAAACATAATGGTGAGCGTGAAAAAAAATCTTGAGAATATCCTACGTTTTCCAGAGATGCACTCAGATCTCCAGGTTTAATGAATTCTATCTGATGTGTTTTCTGAATATACTTATACAATCCATTTTCTAATCCCTCACATCCTTTATTTTGAACGCTTACGTAGACCTCAAGAGGATAAAGGGCACCGGCAGATGGAGCGGTCCGATAATTTCTACTTTCTTCCGTTATTCCCTGGGCAGCCCATAACAGCTGCGATAACAGTCTTTTATTCACCGCTTCTTCAGAAAAGGCTCTTCTTGTCCGCCGCTCACTTAAAACTTCTTCAATACTTTTATCGCTTTTTAAGGATGGTTCAGGAAGCTTAATGATTTTTTCTGACGCAAAAGTCATTACCGATAAAAATATGAATAAACTCAGGATAGAGATCAGTATTTTTTTTCTCAT
Source organism: uncultured Eubacteriales bacterium (assembly GCA_964557845.1). Lineage (GTDB taxonomy): Bacteria > Acidobacteriota > Aminicenantia > Aminicenantales > Aminicenantaceae > CAZLBV01. The sequence continues at coordinate 4,875 of CAZLBV010000138.1, forward strand.
GTTTATCCCTCCTATTTATCCGGTTAGGATTATACCCTTACGCTATAAAACATGTCAAAAAACAAATAAATCATGAACTTTTATTGCCTAAATTGCGTTCTTAAGAAGTAGGGATTAATCAAATCCTTAAAAAAATGCTATTGCTTGAACGATTAAACATAAATAGGAGAGATTTAATGCTGCGTAAATGTTCATTGCTGATTCTCGGTGTGTTCATCTTAGCGAACGCTTCCTTTTCAGCTGAAGAAACAAAATCAAAAGAAAAGATTTTTAATGTACCGAGAACCGACCAAAAAATCAATATTGACGGATATTTGGATGAAGAAACTTGGTCAAACGCCTTGAAATTCGATCTGGACGTAGAGGTCATGCCGGCCGTGAATGTTCCGGCGCCAGTGGATACAGAATGTTATGTGATTTATGACACCAACTATCTATATGTAGGATGCCGCGCCTATGATCCTGAACCTGAAAAGATAAGAGCCTATCTTTCTGACCGGGATAATGCCTGGCAGGATGACTCGATCGGATTGATCATCGATACCTTCAATGATGAAAACCGGGCCTTTGCTTTTTTTGTCAATCCCTTAGGCATTCAGGGGGATGAGATCATGAGCAATGGAGGCTCCCAGGAGGATATGTCCTGGGACGCGATTTGGAACTCCGCAGGACAGATCACTGATTTTGGATATGTGGTGGAAATAGCCATTCCTTTCAGAGCCCTCCAGTTCCAGCCATCAAAAGAGGATCAGATCTGGGGATTTGCTCCGGTCCGCAATTATCCCAGAAGCCGGCGCCATCAGATAAGCGCTTTTCCATTAGATAGAAATGAACAATGTCTTATCTGCCAGTTTCCAAAGATCAGGGGATTTTCAGGGGCAGAGTCCGGACGTAATATCGAGCTGGACCCCACAGTCGTAGGATTTCAATCCGATGAGAGAAGGGATTTTCCTGACGGCCCGATGAAAAAAGGAGAATCCTTTGGAAATATCGGGATCTCAGGCAAATGGGGACTGACTAATAATATGACCTTGAGCGGGGCTTTGAATCCGGATTTCTCCCAGGTGGAAGCGGATGCGGCTCAGCTGGATATAAATAAGCAATTTGCCCTTTATTATCCTGAGAAAAGGCCCTTTTTTCTCGAAGGCCAGGATTTTTTTGAAACCCCCATTCAGGCCCTCTACACCCGATCTGTTGCTGATCCTGACTGGGGAGTAAAAATCTCAGGAAAAGAAGGAAAAAATGCCATCGGATTTTTCTCTGCCCAGGACCAGATGACCAATCTTATGTTTCCCGGATCACAAGGGTCGATGGCAGGTTTTTTAAACCAGCGTTCCTACTCCAATGTCCTGCGCTACCGGCGGGATGTGGGAGGAGGTTCTACGGTCGGCCTTCTGATGACCGATCGGGAAGGCGACAGCTACCACAATCGGCTGGCTGGATTGGACGGACTCCT
>CAZLBV010000139.1:0-4313 GCA_964557845.1 uncultured Eubacteriales bacterium
CTAAAAATGGGGGGGGGGACAGAGTAGAAAGATCTTCAGCTTTAGTTTCTCCGCTTAAAACCAGAATGAAATCGCAGTTGAGATTTTTAGCCATTTCCATATCTGTATAGATCCTGTCACCGACTATAACGATATCATCCGCTGAAGCTTTATGTTTTTCGAGAATATGCTCTACCATTTCTGGATTGGGTTTGCCGAATATTCTTTCAGGTACTTTTCCTGTAGCCTTTTCTATAAGGGCCAGCATGGCTCCTACATCAGGCAGCGGTCCTTCATGTGAAGGGCAGACGATATCACAGTGTGCGGCTAACAGTTTTTTCCCGTGAATAAGAAAGAGCGAGGCAGTTTTTAATTTCTCGTAAGTAAGCTCTGTATCGTAACCCAAAACTACATAATCAGGATCATCTGATTCGGCCTCGATCCCGGCCTGTTCGAACATGTTTTTCATGGATCTTGTGCCCAGGACATAGGTGTTTTTGATATTTTCCTTTTTGAGAAATTCAATGACTCCGTCGGTGGACAGAATGATCTTATCCAATTCGACATGGATCCCCATTCCTCTTAATTTATCCACATAATCTTCTTTAGAACGGGATGAATTATTGGAGAGAAAATAATAATCGATTTTATGTTTTCTTAGTGTCTCCAGAAATTTATCAGCCCCGGGTATAAGCCGGTCGCCTAAATAAACGGTGCCGTCCAGGTCAAGAAAAAAAATTCTTTTATGTTTAAAAGCGATCTTCTCATTGTTTTTCATTTTTACGTCCTTATGCTTTTCGGAATATCTCTGATTAATCCCATATGATTAAAATTGATCTTTAGAGGGATTTTTTATGGAGATGATGGCATCTCTAACATACTGGACCGCTGATAAAAGAGTAACTACTATGACAAACCAGGATAGCACGTAGAAAGGCCATCTTCCTGTATGTTCTAAATAATACGGTGAGAGCAGTATCAGCGGTGAGAGGCTGGCCTGAACCATGGCTTTGATCTTGCCGCTTATTCTGGCGGAGACTGATCGCCCTCTTTGCGCCAGAAGAATCCGGGAATAGGCAACGGTAATATCCCGGACAGCCATACAAAGGGGGACCAGAAAGAGGACTAAATTATGGGAGGCCATTGCCCAATATATGAGAAGCCGGGAGATGCTGTCTGCGAAGGGATCAAGAGTGGCTCCATATTCAGATACTAATTTGTAATAACGGGCTATCTTTCCATCGATGGCATCTGTTGTTTCGACCAAAACCAGCAATGTCATGGTTATGATCAATTTTGTCGCGGAATCCCTTCCAGATAATAGAAAAACAGCGAACAATATCGCTAAAGGGATTCTAATTAGGGTTAAGATCTGAACGAGGATATAACCGGTTTTATTTTTTTTGTAAGCGCTGTTTTCAAGTTTCTTTTTCATGGGATAAAACCAATTATAATAAAATAGTTTTGAATATTTAAGCTAACTATACAATTTTTTTTATCCGAAGATAAAATAGAAAACCGACCAGCATCAAAAAGTTTATGGTAATTATCGACCATGACATAAAAAGAGTATACAGTTTTTCCCCCAGCAGGTCATAGTAAAGGGAAGCGATCACGAAAAAATTTATACTCAGCAGGACCTTCCCATTCCTGGGGAGATAAGAGAAGCAGTTAAGCAGCAGCATCACTCCGGGGGCAGCCATGTGAAAGGTATAGTCCCAACCCAAAGGTGAAATAAGGGGGGTGAGCATCAGTAACAGCATTCCTTCTAAAACCTGAGAATGCTTTAAATATTTTCCTTTTCTGATTAAAAACAGAATCGATCCGGCCAGTATTCCTAAGATCAGACCGGCAAGAACCAATGAAAGCGATTGATTCCCTGTCCATTTCACAAAAAACGCAATGAGAGACACATTATCCTGGGATGCAAAGAGTCCCGGAGTCGATTGAGATAATGAATCCACCCATTCCCGGATAACGATTAGATTGCCTTGGAATCCATAATAAATGGCGGGAACAAAAAATCCGATCAATATCAAGGCAGCGCCGCTGAATAATACGGTCCATTTTTTTTTGACCAGCAAATAGGGGAAAAATATAACGGCATATGGTTTAAGCAGTACTGCCAAACCCCAGATCAGCCCGGCACAGGTCTCAGGGATTTTGGCTCGGATCTCTTTTTTTGCCCACCCCAGTTTAAGCAGGAGAAGTAAAAGTAAAGTAATGACAGCATTGATCTGGCCAAGATATAATTCCCGCAAAAAGAATCGTCCTAAAATTAGGAAGGTAGTCCCGATCAACAACCAGGATTTTACAGTCACAGAAGGAATTAATTGAAAGGACAAATAAAGAATGCCGCTAATACTGGCAGCTAAGATAAGATACCAAATGCATTTTGCGGCTGACGGTTCCAAATAGGACAGAGGAAGATAAATGACTGCAGCAAAAGGAAGATATTTGAACATGTAATGTTCATCTTCCATTCTATATAGAGTTTCTCCCCATCTAAGCCGCTTGCCTGCTTCATAGTTTACACTGAAGTCCCTCATGTCCTGATGAACATGGAAGATGAAAAAAAATCCTATGAAGATGGCAAGCAGGATCAAAATCGTGATTATTATAGAAAACGGTTTATTTCTTTTCATTTTATTTATAGGAAAGGAGCTATTTCCTTATAGACTTCATCGACCGAGATTGCCTGAAGGCATTTGTTGTTTTTACAGGCAGATCTTCTTTGGTTATAGGCAGATACACAAGGGCTGCAGGAAAAATTGGCATAGAACACATGGCTGTTTTTACCCAGAGGGCCAAATAACTTCGGCGTTTCCGGGCCGAAAAAAATAAAGGATCTGATCTCTGTCAGGGCGGAAAAATGAACAGGTCCGGAATCATTAGTGATCAAAATATCTGAAATATTATAGAGATCAATCAATTCAGAAATTGTTGTTTTACCGGCAAGATTCAAACAATGTTCAGATCCGATCGCTGATTTTATCCGCCCAGCTTCTTCTCTTTCTGATGAGGTTCCTGTCAGGATTACATAGATCCCCTTGTGTTGCAGCAGTTGTTTCGCCAGTTCGATATACCTTTCTGCCGGCCATCGGCGGATAGGGATCCTTTCACTGGCATTGGGATTCATCAGGATAATTTTTTTTGCGTCAATAATAGAATTATTCTCTGCTTTAAGCTTTCTCCGGATTCTTTGTTCTTCAGAGGGATGAAGTTCCTTTTTAGGCAGTATGATGTCAACCGGATCTTTGGATGTCTTGGGAGCAGGTTCCTCTTTTTCTGGAAAGAGGAATGAATCGATCAGATTGAGAAAATTGAAAGCAATATGAATATGAGGATTATAGCTGGTTTTATGGGTCAACAAAGAACCTCGGTATAATCCTTCGTTGTGAAATTTGTAAAATCCGGACCGTGATCGTGAACCGCTGAGAAAGCTTAATATGGCTGTAAAGCGCGAAAAAAGCTCCAAATCGAGAGCCAGATCTAATTGCACTCTTCTTAAGGATCTGATCGCCCGCAAGGTTGAGAGAAAGAATTTCCACACATTCCGGCTGTTAATGGTCAAAATATTGGCAGCAGGAAAAATCTCAAGCAGTTCGACCACCTGCCGGTTCTCTGAAAAAGTTAGAAAGAAAAATTCAGCCTCTGGGAATCTTTTTTGGGTTTTTTTGAAAAGCGAATAGGCTAATATTATACTCCCCATCTCGGATATCTGGATGAAAAGGATTTTTTTAGGTGATGTGACCGGATGTTCCTTCCGGATCCATTTGCAAAAACGGTTTATCATTGATAGGAAAAAGCAGATAGGAATACCCGCTCTCCTGTCGATTTTTCTCATTGTATCAACTGCGATCATTGGATATTTATATTAACTCAAGTAGGTAAAAATAATCCATCTTGAAAAAAAACAGTGCAGTAAGTATATTTGTATAACCGAGATGAGTAAAGAAAAATCATCCACTCCCATGATGGAGCAGTACTTCAACATAAAAAAAGATCATAGTGATGCCCTGTTATTTTTCAGGCTTGGTGATTTTTATGAGATGTTCTATGAAGACGCTAAAGTTGCTTCTCAAGTTCTGGAGATTGCTCTGACATCCCGTCAAAAAGTACCCATGTGCGGGATTCCCTACCATGCGGCCTCCTCCTACCTGCAGAAACTTTTACGTAATGGCTATAAAGTGGCGGTATGTGAACAAGTGGAAGACCCCAAAAAGGCTAAGGGGGTCGTTCGTAGAGAAGTTATTAAGATCCTGACTCCAGGTACCGCGATCGAACTCGATATAGAGGAGATAAAAGAAAACACTTACATCAGCAGTCTGTTT
>CAZLBV010000140.1:0-2898 GCA_964557845.1 uncultured Eubacteriales bacterium
GCTTTCCGCCCTACCTACAGCCGGACTGACTTTCACAGTCCTGGCATCTGATACTGTAAAGAGCCCGGCATCAAAAGCCCAATGGTGACGGCGGCAGAGGCTTAATCCATTCCTGGGATCATCCGGACCGTAATGTTCAACGGAGATAATATGGGCCGCTTCAGCTTCTATAAGAGGAGCTTTCCCCGCCTCCCGCAAAAGAAACTTCGACTGGCACACCACACACTGCGCCCGGTACTCCTCCAGCACCACAAACCGGAAAGCCTGCTCCCTTACATCTTTGACACTCTGATATTTCTCCCTCACCTCTCTCATCTCAAAAGGCAGCACTAACCGGCTCCGCATCTGAAGTTTCATGGCATCCACAGGATCCGCATTCGTCAAAAACTGTTCAGCCAAGAGAGGGCTGCATCCTCTTAATTTAAACCGGCGGCTGGATGGATCAAAATCCTCAATGATGGCCGTCCCCAATATCCGGTATTTTGCCCCTCCCGGTGTCCCCGCGGGCCGTGAGGTCACAATGACCACAACAGGCACATGATCCTGCATGCAGTTAAACAGCGATCGATTTATGGCTGAATTTAAGCCGCCCCTTTTTGCGGCATAATCCATGCTCCAGGTTCCATCCGGATTGGGATGAAAGGCATCGCTATAAATCTCTTTGTCCTTTCCCACGGCAGAGCGGCTCCAGATGCAAAACGCATATTTATCATCAGCCGGTTTATAGATCCCCTCTGTCAGGTTATGGATGCGGGGAATACGGGCTGCCGGGAAATGCTCGGCTGTTCTCCGGATAAAATTGGCAGGCATTTCTCTTCCAACAAAACGGGAAAGCTCAAGTACCGCCCGCACCCGCTCATCTGCATTCATTTTATTTCCGCTGCCAAAAAATCGTCCTCTTTGCCAAGATTTATACTTATCACAGCAACGGCAGCGAAGTCAAAATTTATCAATCATGGTCCATATGCCACCAAAAAAGCCTGTTCCACTATTCATACATCCAAAATACACATTCATGAAATCTTTTTGTCATTTCTCACCATGCCCATCTCGTTTAAAAGAAAAATCGTTCAGTATACCGGCCGCCTCCAGCGCAGCTACAAAAACAAAACCGATATCATCATCTATGACTATGTGGATGAAAATGTCTCAGTTTTGGCAAGGATGTTTGGGCGGAGGTTAAAAGCTTATAAGAGGATTGGGTTTGAGATGGAGGATGTTAGGTGATCCAAGAAGCAGGTAAAAATTGATTCTAACCACAAAAATTTCCGTCAGAAGTGGGACGTCACACTTCTGACAAAATATTAATTGAAAATAGATACAACATATCCAAAATAATAAGGTCATCAGATCCTTTTTAAATAACTCCTTATGATAACTATATAAAATTCACAATAGAATAAAGAAATCTAATTAGAGGAAACAATTAAAGCAGCCATACTAAAAAGCCAAATCCATCTGATTTCTGGTCGTTAATTTTAATTCTCTATTGTAGAAAAACATATTTCGCCGCTGATCAGAATAAATTTCGTCTAAATTAAGATGTTTTTTTGGGAAAAAACTCAATATGTATCTTTTATAGTAACAGCTTCCTTTGTTGTATGGATTTTTTATAACCGTTTGTACGAAGGGCAGCATTAATTCTCCTAGTTCAATGAAACATTCTTTTTTGCTCGAACAATCTAAAACCTGGCCAATGGCCCCGATAATACAGTCAACAAATTGAATAAAATTGGACTCGCGATGGAATTGATCTTCGTTTTCATGATCAGAACTAATCTGGATTACAGTATCGGTTTCAAATTGAATGTTATCGATTTCCCTTTTGTTTATCTTGTATATAGGATGGTAGGGAAAGGGATCCTCATCAGGCCTGTCACTTGCGTGTGAAAATATTTCAGTAATAGTAATTTTATCGTAATCCTTGAAGAAAAATCTTAGCATGGAAAACAAAGCCATCTCAAAAAAACGATTGTATACTCTAAAGTCTTTCTGTGATTTTCTATCACTTGAGTCCCCAAATAGATCATAATTTAAGTTTTGAAGACATACTCCAAAAAAATATAGATAGCCGGATTTGAAAAATTCGTTTTTGAAATATCTGATCCACTCCTTGGCGAGATTAATCTTATTACTGTATTTCGCGTCAGTCATCTCACAGAAATGGAGTATTCTACTGTAGTCTGCACACACTCTTAACAAGCTCAATTTTAAAAAAATATTTTCAAAACTTTCAACCGGAATTGCAAGAAGCCCATGATAGAGCCAATCTTTTTTATGCCTTCTCTCATCGTGAAATATCAGGATGGATTCCACATTTTCATCTACTGGTCTTCCAAAAAGATCATGTGCCATTTTTTGTTATTAATAGGATATTCAACCCCTTAAGGAAATATCCGTTTTATTTATTTTACCAAATCTTGGTTGGTTGTCCATAAATCCGACTTCAAGAAAAATTTAAAAACGGGATCGCGGCCTCCAGCCTTGGTATCCTTTTTAATTTCTTTTCCACTTGCAACAGCCAGGAAGCATAACAAAAACTAACGTTTTTTGCGTCCACTTCCTGCTACCTATTACTTACTGATGCTTATGAGTTTTTTTTAAGCCAATCCAACTCCACTATCAGCCGACCGATCTGACGCTAAAACTCGGAAACCAGCTTCTCCTAGTCTTTGGCCCGCTTCTTCCTGCGATCTGTAAAAAGATCCGGCAGCATTTCCAGAAGCTGTTTCCTCCAATTGCTGCTCTGGTTTGGATAAACCACAAATTCGATCGACAGTTCGGCCTATATATTCTCCCCCTTAACTGCTTCCCAATGCGACTTTGACCCGGAATGTTGGCATCATATCTCTTTCTCATTAGACCATCCTACCATACCTCCTCTAAGATTATGGCAGG
>CAZLBV010000141.1:0-8774 GCA_964557845.1 uncultured Eubacteriales bacterium
ATAATTCCCGAAGAAAGCCCTCCGGAACAGCACGGGCATGGTCCCTCGAGTGAAACTCGAGGGGAGTGCTGTGAGGAATGGGAGTGGTTTTTCCTCGCTTGGGAAAAACCACGTCTTTCTGAGGGATTTATACATATCCTTGTCCATCCTTTTGCTTTGTGATTAAAAAAAATGGGGGAACTTCAGTCTATTTCCACTATTGACAGATTGAGGTTAAATCATTACTATATATAAGCTTTAACAAGAAAAGTATAAGGTTAAAGGCGCGTAGCTCAGTGGAAGAGTGCTTCCTTGACGCGGAAGAAGTCGAGGGTTCGATCCCCTCCGCGCCTACCATGTGTGAAGTTGTGAATAAGAGGTTGTTCGGTAGAGAAGACAGGTTTCGCTTTCCCTGATGGTTATTCAAAAGAGATTAATTATTTTAAAATAAAATGGGAAGGGGGCAGCCCGAAAAACATATTCTTCTACCTTACTCCTCATTGTTTTGATCTATTGACTGAGTACACAAGAAACAAGCACGGAAAAAGCGGTAAACAATAAAATGATTAAAGAAAGAGAATATCAATATGATTTAGATGTCTTACGGCATAGTGCTGCTCATCTTTTAGCCCAAGCTGTGGTGGAGCTTTTTCCTGGAACTAAGACCGGAATAGGTCCCGCGGTAGATAATGGTTTTTATTATGATTTCCTCCGGGATGAACCATTTACTCCAGAGGATTTGCGCGCAATAGAAGATAAAATGAGAGAGATATCAAAGAGGAATATCCCTATAGAAAAAATTTCCATCTCCAAACAGGAAGCCATAGATAAGTTTAAAGATTTAGATCAGGAACTTAAAGTAGAGTTGATCTCGGAAAAAGGGGACGAACAAGTCACTGCTTACAAACAGGGCGATTTTATTGATTTTTGTTTGGGCCCTCATGTGCCTTCGACCGGCGAGATCAAACACTTTAAGATCTTGTCCTCCTCAGGCGCCTATTGGAAAGGGGATGAAAACAGCCACCAGCTCCAAAGAATATATGGGACTGTTTTTTTTACAAAAAAAGAACTAGATGATTACTTGGATATGTTGGAAGAAGCCAAAAAAAGGGATCATAGAAAACTGGGCCCAGAGCTTGATCTGTTCAGTTTCAATGAACAACTTGGAGGAGGTTTGATCCTTTGGCATCCTAAAGGGGCTGTGATCAGAAGTGTGATCGAGAATTATTGGCGGGAGGAACATTTCAAGGATGGATATGATCTTATTTATTCGCCTCATGTCGCCAAACTAGATGTGTGGAGAACCAGTGGACATACAGAGTTTTACGATGCTCTTTATCCTCCTTTTGAACGTGATGGAATAGAATATCAATTGAAGCCCATGAACTGTCCTTTTCATATCATGGTCTATAATTCCAGACAAAGGAGTTATCGAGAACTGCCTCTCCGCTGGGCTGAGCTGGGTACTGTATATAGATATGAACGCAGCGGAGTTCTGCATGGGCTGCTGAGAGTCAGAGGATTTACTCAGGATGATGCCCATATTTTCTGCAGGGGAGACCAGCTGGAATTTGAGATCAAAAAGGCGATCAACCTGGCCTTAAAAATCCTTAAAACTTTTGGATTCGAAGATTATGATGTTTTTCTTTCCACTTGTCCTGAAAAATACTGCGGTGCTTTGGAAGATTGGGATAAGGCCACCAAAGCACTGGAGAAAGCTTTAAAAGATGTCGGCCTTGCTTTCCGGATCGATGAAGGCGAGGGAGTCTTCTACGGACCTAAGATAGATATTAAAATAAAAGATGCCTTACAAAGATCCTGGCAGTGCACTACCATCCAGCTTGACTTCAATCTTTCCGAGAGATTCGATCTTACTTATGTAGGTGAGGATAGCAAATTCCACCGGCCTTATATGGTCCACCGGGCCTTATTAGGCTCATTGGAAAGGTTCTTTGGGATTTTGATCGAGCATTATAACGGTAATTTCCCTATCTGGCTGGCACCTGTTCAGGTGGTTATAATTCCCATTGCCGATAGGCATCTGGAATTCGCGGAAAGCCTGCAGCAGAGATTCAAAGAAAATTTTCTGCGAGTGACCATTGATGAACGCAGGGAAAAGATGGGATATAAGATCAGAGATGCAGAAAAACAAAAAATACCTATCCTATTGATCTTAGGAGATAAAGAATTGGAGAAGCAGGTTCTTTCACTCAGGGTTCATACTAAAGGAGATCTGGGTGAAATTACTGTCGATGAATTTCTTGCAAAAGTAAAGAAATTGGTCGAAAATAGATCATTGAATATTGAATTTTAAGGAGGCTGATCATTAGAAGACGCACTTATTATCCTGGAAAGATAAAAGAAAAGCCACATAGGATAAACGATAAGATTAGAGCCAAGGAAGTTAGGATCATAGATGAAGATAAAAAACAACTGGGTGTTTTACCTATCAAAGAAGCACTTTCTCTCGCCAGTGAGAAAAATCTGGATTTGGTAGAGGTAGCGCCACAGTCTAATCCTCCGGTTTGCCGGATTATGGATTATGGTAAGTTTCTGTATGAATTACATAAGAAAGCCCATGAAGCCAAAAAACATCAGAAACAAATTCAAACTAAGGAAATTAAATTTAGACCGAAAATCAGTATACATGATTACAATTTCAAGGTCCGCCATGTTCAGAGATTCTTGAAAGATAAAAATAAAGTTAAGATCACAGTTATGTTAAGAGGAAGAGAAAAATCGAGACCCGAACTGGCTGACGGAATCCTTGAGCGAGTGCTAGAGGATGTTGAAAATTTAGGATATAAAGACGGAGAAATTCGCGTACAGCCTTGGGCTGTTTCGTTGATGTTGAGTCCATCAAAAACAGGAGATAAGGATGCCAAAACTAAAAACACACAGAGGGGCTAAGAAGAGATTCAAGGTGACCGGAACAGGAAAGATAATGTATAGTAAAGCGTATAAGAGTCACATTCTTACCAAAAAAAGTGCTAAGAGAAAAAGAAATCTTGGTAAAAAAGCTATTCTAAGTAAAGCCGATCGAAGCAGAATTAAAGATATGCTTCCTTATGATCTGTAAGTTTAGGGCAGAATTTGAAGCTTTAATAACAGATAACAGCTGGGACCAGAATTTAAGGAGATAAAAAATGCCGAGAGTAAAAAGAGGAACCAAGAAAAGAAAAAGAAGAACAAAAATATTAAAGTTAGCCAAAGGATATTTTGGTGCGAGAAGCCATAATTATAGGACTGCTAAAGAAGCAGTTGAACGAGGGCTTAAGTACGCATATAGGGACAGACGCACACGGAAAAGAGATTTCAGGCGTCTTTGGATCATCCGGATTAAAGCAGCTGCAGAAAATAATGGAATTTCATACAGTCGTTTCATGAATGGCTTGAGTAAGCTGAATATCGATCTGGACAGAAAAATTCTTGCTGATTTAGCTGTAAATTCACCTCAAACCTTTGTGCGGATAGCAGATAAAGTGAAAGAGGCTGGTTTGAATTAAATGACAAAGCCTATAAGTTCAGCACTATGGATTTATTGTAATAGTTATCGCAAGCTTGACCAGATGTGAATAGTCCTCAGTAGATAAGCTGAAAATATGGATTCAGCTGGTTTTCTGAGGATAAAGCAGAATTTCCAGCTAAAAAAGGTTGGAAATAGCGAGTTGTGATGTGTAGAAAGAATTTAAACATATTTATAAAGGGAGGGTGTGTGAATTGACAACAGAATTGGAAAGAATTAAAATTCTGGAGGGGAAAATCTCCCATGTTGTCGAATATATTAATAAAATTGTTAGTGAAAATGAAAAACTCAAAACACAAATAAAAGAGTTGAAAGTGGAAAATAAGAATTATATGGAAGAAGCAAAACGTTTAGAGTCTCTTGATGACAGTATAAAAAAATATGAAAAGGATAGGGAGGTAATCAAAGAAAAAATCGAGACCATCATAGAACAAATAGATAAGATTGGAGTATGATGGATAAAATAGTTGAGATTGAAGTTTTTAATCAAAAATATAGAATAAGAGTCAAAGGAGAGGAGGATGAAATATATATCAGCCAGCTTACTTCGTATCTCGATCAGAAAATGCGTGAGGTTGCATTGAAGTCCAAATCTGTTGACACCTTGAAGATAGCGGTATTAGCCGCATTGAACATAACAGATGAATATTTTCTCAGTCAGAAGAGACTGGAACAGCTCAACGAAGTGATTGGCCATATGGAGAAAGAAATAGAAAGTTTGGAGGTCCATCTTTTAAAGGATGGAAATGTATACAAGGAATTAGATCAAGTAGGTAAATAGAAAATTGATAGGCAATAATTATATAGGAAGAGGTATTTTATTTAGTGTAAAGAAAATTAAATACGGGTTAAGATCATTGGTGGATGCTCCCGTTCAAAAGCCCCTTAGATCAGTACGATAGAAATGTAATAACAAAGTTACCCTCCTTGCTTTCATCTCCTTTGATTTTTGGAGGTGAGTAAAGTGAATTATATATTATGGATTATTACCGCCATTTTGGCTTTTTTGTCCGGAATTCTTGCTTTTTTGCTGTTTCGGAATAAATCTAGTGAAAAATCAGTCTTGTCTGCCAAAAGTGAAGCAGAGAAGATCCTTAGTTTAGCTCAGCAAGAGGCTGAAAAGACGAAAAGGGAAGCTGACCTGGAAGCAAAAGAAAAGCTCATCAATCTGAAAGCGGAATTTGAAAGACAAACTAGGGACAGACGCCGGAAATTCAATGAAATAGAGAGAAGATTAGTCAATAAAGAAGAAAACCTTGAAAGAAAATACCAAGCATTTGAGAGAAAAGAGCGGGAATTTTCTGCAAAAGAAGCAAGATTATATAACCGGGAAAAAGAGATCGTTGAACAAGAAAAAAAACAGGAAGAATTGATTAAACAAGCATTAACCGAGCTGGAACGGATTGCCGGAATATCAAGAGAGGAAGCGAAAAAAGAACTCAAGCGAAAAATTGAAGACGAAGCTAAATTAGAAGCAGTCCAGATCACCAAGCAGATCGAGGAAGAAGCAAAAGAAAAGGGAAATTCAATTGCCCGTGATATTATAAGCCAGGCAATCCAGAGGTCTGCCGCAGATCATGTTGTAGAGACCACAGTATCTGTGGTCGATCTGCCATCAGATGACATGAAAGGTAGGATTATTGGAAGGGAAGGCCGCAATATTCGTGCGCTTGAATTAGCTACAGGAGTTGATATAATCGTGGATGATACCCCTGAAGCCGTTATCTTGTCCAGCTTTGATCCTATCCGCAGAGAGGCGGCTCGATTGGCGATTGAGAAACTTGTGACAGATGGAAGGATCCATCCTGCCAGGATAGAAGAAGTGGTAGAAGCTGTTAATATAGAGCTTCAAGAAAAGATCAAGCAGGAAGGTGAGGCTGTGGTTTTCGAACTTCGGCTTCAGGATATTCATCCTGAACTTATAAAGCTTTTGGGAAAGTTAAAATACAGAACCAGTTATGGTCAGAATGTTCTGCAGCATTCCAAGGAAGTTGCTTATTTAGCAGCCATAATGGCTAAAGAATTGGGCGTGGATGCTAGTATCGCTATGCGCGCGGGTTTACTCCATGATATCGGAAAGGCAGTCGATAGAGAAGTGGAAGGAACTCATACGGAACTCAGTGTAGAATTGACAAAGAAATATGGGGAAAGCGAGGCTGTCTATCAAGCTATAGCCTCTCATCACAGGGATGTAGATTTCCCTTCCCTTGAGGCGGTGTTGGTTCAGGCCGCAGACACACTATCTGCAGCCCGGCCGGGAGCGAGAAGGGAACTTTTAGAGACATACATCAAAAGACTGGAGAAACTGGAAGAGGTTGCCAATTCCTATGAAGGAGTAGCAAAGGCCTTTGCGCTTCAGGCCGGAAGAGAGATAAGGATCATTGTAGAAAGTCAAAAGATATCCGATGATAAAGCAGCTCTGGCGGCGAAAGAGATCGCGCAGACGATCAAGGAGGAATTGGATTATCCGGGACAAATAAAGGTTACTGTCATCCGGGAAATGAGAGCTGTGGAATATGCCCGGTAGGATCAAAATCCTTTTTTTTGGTGATGTGATCGGTCGGCCTGGCCGGAATGTTTTACGCAGATATATTTCTGTTCTCCGCAATAAATTTTCACCCGATATAATTATTGCCAATGCTGAAAATTCTGCCGGAGGCATTGGTATTACTGAAAAGATAGGAAATGAGCTTTTGTCTTTTGTGGATGTTCTTACATCCGGAAATCATATCTGGGATAAAAAAGAAGGAATCGAGTATATAGGTAAAGAACCGCGCCTTCTTAGGCCTGCAAATTATCCTGATATTAATCCGGGACAGGGAAGTTATATATTTGAATCCGGCACCGGATATAAAATAGCGATCATAAATCTTCAAGGCAGGGTATTTATGGAAGCCATCGACTGCCCATTCAGAACTGCGGACAAAACAATTGAAGCCCTGAAAAAAACCACTCCTGTCATTCTAGTTGATTTTCATGCGGAAGCTACTTCAGAAAAGCAAGCTCTTGGTTGGTATTTAGACGGCAGGGTCTCAGCTGTCATCGGAACTCATACTCATGTTCCTACGGCAGACGAAAGGATCCTTCCCGGGGGGACAGCTTATATCAGCGATGCTGGAATGGTTGGAGGTTTGAACACTGTAATCGGAATCCGTAAGTCACAGGCGGTGCAGAGGTTTTTAACGGCCCGGCCTCAACGATTCGAACCTTCCAAAGAGGGGGTAAGATTGAATGCTGTTTTTTTAGAGGTAAATCCCGAAAGCGGAAAAGCATTGTCCATCCAAAGAGAAAATATTATCGAGGAAAAAATTGATTTTCCAGGATGAAGTTTATCGAGATAAAGTTTTTTCAGTCTCAGAATTAACCAGGCTGATAAAAATTGAATTGGAAAATACCTTTCCTTCAGTCTGGGTCGAAGGAGAGATCTCGAATTATCATAAACATCATTCGGGTCATGTTTATCTCACATTAAAAGATGAAGAATCTCAGCTCCGGGCAGTTTTATGGCGTTCTACAGCCCAAAAAATACCTTTTGAGATGGTGAATGGATTAAAAGTCGTCTGTCAGGGTTCCATTACTCTCTACGAACCAAGAGGAGAATACCAGCTTATAATTGAGAAGATTGAGCCCAAAGGAAAAGGGGCCCTACAACTGGCCTTTGAACAGTTAAAAGAAAGATTGAATAAAGAAGGATTATTTGATCCGGGAAAAAAGAAAAAACTGCCTCTTTTGCCAAAAAAGATTGGGGTTGTTACTTCTCCCAAAGGAGCGGCTATCATTGATATCATTAGAACATTGGAAAGGAGGTATGCTCGCTTACATATGTTGATCTATCCAGCGCGGGTTCAGGGTAAGGGAGCTGCCGAGGAAATAGTAGAAGGGATTAAGGCTTTAAATTCCTTTCCGGATATAGATGTGATCTTAGTCGGCCGGGGTGGCGGGTCTATGGAGGATCTTTGGGCTTTTAATGAAGAAATTGTGGCTCGTGCGATCTATGAAAGCCAAAAACCCGGCATATCCGCAGTCGGGCATGAAATTGATTTCACTATCGCAGATTTTGCAGCTGATATTAGGGCTTCTACTCCCTCGGCAGCGGCTGAAATGGTTGTAGAGAAAGAAGAAGCTCTTAAGGATCGGATTGAAAATTTGCTCAAACGATTGGAACACCGGGTCCGATTTGTGATCCAGGACTATAAACAGGATGTGTCCGAGCTTATCCATCACCATGGTTTCCAAAACTTTAAGATTAGATTAATGAGTCTGGAACAAAAGATCGATGATCTCGAAATAAGGGCATTAAATCTTATCAAACAAGCACAGCAGGATCTGTCCAGAATAAAGTCCGATGGGATCTTGTATGAAGAAAGATTGATGAAGTTCATGATGGAAAAGATCAGCAAATACCAAGCAAAATGGGAGAAGTTATCCTCAGAATTAAACAACTTAAGCCCTTTGAATATTTTGAAAAAAGGATATACTCTTTGTTGGAAAAATGGTTCGGGCAAACTTATTCGGAAAATAAATGAAATATCTCTGGATGAAAAGGTTACGGTTACTTTTTATCAGGGAGAATTTGTTTGTTCTGTTACCGGGATCGATAATAAGAAAAAGATCCTTTCAAGGATCGATGATAGCGGACCCTGATCAATATTTGAGTCATTAGTTTTTTCAGGTTGTTTGCCAGGAGGAAGAATGAAAGAACTGAGTTTTGAAAAGGCTCTTTCCGAGCTTGAAAACATCGTTGAAAAAATGGAAAAAGGTGATCTTTCATTAAATGAATCCCTTGCGTTGTTTGAAAGAGGAGTTCAGCTTGCCAGATTTATGCGAACAGAGATCGAAACAGCAGAAAAGAAAATCGAGATCCTGCTTAAAGATGAGAAAGGTAAGATCAAACCAGAACCGTTTGATCTTAACGGTGAAGAAATTACTCCTGAAGATTCCGGAGAAGATTCTTCATCAGGGGGAGATGATAACCTTCCCTTTTAGAAGTGATGAAGATAGAAGAAAGACTTAAACAGAAAAAGAACGCAGTGGAGGATTTCCTGGACCGGCTCCTTTCAGGAGATCCGTCTTCTCCTTTGATCCAAGCCATGCGGCATTCTGTCCTTTCAGGAGGGAAAAGATACCGGCCGCTGTTACTGCTTTCTACAGGAGACTATTTCCAAGTTAAACAGGAAGAGTCCCTTCCCTTTGCCTGTGGTTTGGAGCTTATACATAATTATTCATTGATCCATGATGATCTGCCTTCGATGGATGATGATGACTACCG
>CAZLBV010000142.1:0-4981 GCA_964557845.1 uncultured Eubacteriales bacterium
CCCCGTGTCAACGAAAATATCGGATGGCTGGGCCGCACTCATTGCTACCGGTTCTTTCTGGAATCTCCCATAAATTTTCAAAAATCCCTGAAGGCTACCATCGAACACGGTCATAATAATTGTCTGGCCTTGGATCTGGTCACGGTGGCTTACTGGTACCAGCAGGAACCGCATAAACCCTTCCCTGAGCTTCTGCCCAAGGAAAAAAGGCAGAACCTTCCTCCGATCGGGCCGGTTGAGATCCACCGCTGGCGGGATGCCTGGAGAAAGATGAACGATAATAAGAAACTATGGGGCCATGAGCAAAAAAAGTGAATAGCCTAGAAAACATTTGACAGTTGATGTGATAATGCCTATGCTGAATTATTCCTGTTTATTTGAATGGTCGGGTAAAATAATTACTGCTTGCGAGTATAAAAGTTGTATAAAGGATTGAATAACGAGGCAGCATACCCAGGAGAATAACAAGGTTTATGAATAACACCGAAGAACGAAAGAAAATAGGTCTGAAAGCCTATGCGATCGGATATCTGGCACTTTTTTTGATCAGTCTGGCAGCCATGGCCAGCTATTTTGCCTATGATTGTATTGGACCCTTGACCCCTCTTTTGAAAGATGAGCTGGGTTTTTCCGCGACTCAGGTGTACTGGCTTTACAGTATTTATTCCATTCCTGTTATCATTTTTGTGGTTTTAGGAGGGGTCCTGGCGGATAAACTCGGAGTCAGAAAATCCGCGATCTTATTTACAGCTGTATTTACTTTAGGTGTTATTCTTACGGCCACCCAAAATTTTTTGATCATGTTAATTGGCAGATTTCTCTTTGGGATCGGGGCTGAATGTTATTATGTTGTCATGAATAAGGTTCTGGCCAAGTGGTTTAAAGACAAGGGACTGGCTTTAGCCTTCGGAATAAATTTATTCCTCTGCCGGGCCGGTACTTATATCGCCTTTTTCGGCCTTCCCTGGCTGGCCGAAAATTTTTCTCTTACCAATGCGCTTTGGATCGTTGCCGGAATTAATGTTGCCGGCCTGGTTGCCACTGCGGTCTATGCTCTAATTGACCGGTATGGCGAAAAGAAAAAATATGTTTCTTTTGTAGAAGAGGCTGGAGAAGCTTTTCGTCTCCGTCAGGCGGTCAAACTTCCTCTGGCATTTTGGGTGATTAGTTTTTTGTGTATGACTTATTATTCCGCTATCTTTCCTTTCCAAGCAGCGGCGACTGACTTTTTCACCGAACGGTACGGACTGAGTAATGTTGCCGCAGCCAGGTTGGGAGGCACCATTATTTTGATAGCAATGTTCAGCACCTGGATATTCGGTGCCATCATTGACAGGGTGGGAAAGAGGGCCACTTTTATGATCATCGGTTCATTAGCTATGATCCCTTGTCATGTGTCGATGGCTTACACCAATATCACTCCCTGGATTCCCATGGTTATATTAGGTTTGTCTTTTTCCCTGGTTCCGGCTGCCCTTTGGCCCGCACTTCCTCTTATTGTGAGGGAGAAACAATTGGGAGTCGCCTACGGAGTGATCGCTATGGTTCAGAATGTGGGACTATTTGGGGTCCCTCTGTTGGTAGGCTTGATCCGAGATTCTTCGGGAACCTACAATCCAGCCATGATAATGTTTGCCGGACTCGGAATCCTCGGTTTGATCTTCGCTATTTGGTTGAAGATTATAGAAGGAAAAGGTGGAGGATATCTGGAAAAAGCATGATATTATCATAGAAAAATGGATATAAAGAATTCACAGAGAGAAAAGATCTGCTGCATAATAAATCCCCATGCAGCCAACAATAGATGGGAACGTAATCTTCTGTTCCGGAAGTACCTGCAGAGACGTTTACCTGGGGAGATAATAGATACCCAGAAGGATAAAGAGTACACTATCCGTACCACAAAGAAAATGTGTGCTGATCATGATATTATTGTAGCTGCCGGTGGAGACGGAACCATTGCAGATGTGATCCAGGGCATCATGGATTCCGGAAAAAACGATCAAGTTAAATTGGGTGTACTGCCTCTTGGAAGCGGCAATGCTTTTTGTGAGTCTTTACGAATCCCCAAAATGATCGGCCGGGCTATTGATCTTATCGAGACCGGAGATGTCAAAGAAATGGATCTTATCGATATCGAAGGGAAGATCGCGTCTTTCGGCAGTGTCGGAGCTACGGCCCAAATTCTAGTGGAGAAATTAAAGCATAACGTGCCTGGGTTTTTAGGGCATATATTGGCAGCGCGCATCATGCTTAAAATGTCTATGCAGGAACAGGAAGTTGAGCTTATCGACTGCAAAGACGATGACGGAAACAGGTACGACCGCCAGGTCCTTAAACTTAAAGTTTTTGATATTGTTTTCGGAAAGACAAATCATTTTGGTTATAGATGGAAAGTAGCACCCATGGCCAGGATAGATGACGGCTATATCGATGTGACCTTTTTTGAGATCAGTGCGTGGAAATATATGCTGTATTTTCCCGGTATCTATTTCGGAACGTTCCAGAAAACCCAAAGGCATTATAAAGCCAAGGAGATCATTGTCAGGGGAAGAAAGCTTCCTGTTCAGTACAACGGCGAGCTATTAGGGATAATGGATGAAGTGCATTTAAAGATACTTCCCAAAGCCTTAAAAATCATTTCCAGATACCGGTCAAAATGGGAGCTTTTTTCCTGGTATAAAAAGTAGTTAGGAATTTCCTGGATCCGGTTTCTTACAGACCCTTTCTTTCTGCTTTGTGTTTTAAAAAAGGGGTGAATTCCATCTTTATTAATCTTGATTTATAAGGTTTAGGTATGAGATAAATAAGTGCAAATGAAGAATTTGCCGGGCAATAAAAATAGAAAGGCGCAGCTTGTCAAATTTCGCTCCCTGAAGAACCATGTGATCATCTGCGGGTTGGGACAAAAAGGATTCCTGCTGGCTGAAGGCTTCATCAATGAGGGGAACCAGGTAGTGGTCATCGAACTGGATGAAGGTAATGACCTGATCTCCCGATGCCGGAAAAAGGGAGCTGTGGTCATGATCGGAGATGCGACAAATGAAGACCTGTTGGAAAAAAGCGGGATAAAGCAGGCCAGATATCTCATGTCGGTCTGCCGGCATGATAAAACCAATGCCGAAATAGCTGTAAAATGCCGCAATCTGGTTGAAAAAGACCGGAACCGGATCCTTACCTGTATTATCCACATCATAGATCCCCACCTCCATCGTTTGCTCTTGGAAAGGGAGCTGGAAAGGAGCGCGGGCCAGGCTTTCCGGCTGGAATTTTTCAATATCTTTGAATTGGGCGCTAGGGCCTGTTTGAGAGATTACCCTCCCTTTGACCACAAAGGCCTGGTCAGTGGATGTCTTCCCCATTTGTTGATCATAGGACTGGGCAGACTTGGTGAGAACCTATTGCTTCATGCAGCCGGAAACTGGAAGGAAGTCTCACCCGAACTCGGTCAAAAACTGGATATAACCATTTTAGACCAGGGGTCAGAGGATAAGATCAAATCTCTACACACCGAATATCCATTGATTAATAAGATTTGCCGCTTCCACCCTTTAGAGATGGAGATCGATCCTCCTGCCATTCGGGCCTCAGATTTTTTTTTGACATCCGGGGAAAACTGCCGGTTTACCTCAGTATACATCTGCCTTGAGCATGATTCATTAGGCCTTGCTGTTGCTCGTGATCTTAACCGTAAATACAAACAGCATAATGTTCCTTTAATAGTGTGTATGGCCCATCAAACCGGACTAGCTAATCCATTGCAAAGCAGCAAGATCCAAAACAATGATCTCGATAAAATTAATGTTTTTAAATGGCTGGAGCGCACCTGCACGTCCGACATCATCAAGAACGAAGCCAATGAGATTCTGGCCCAGACTATTCATGAGGAATATATGCGCAAACAGCGCCAACAGGGGAAAACTCCCCAAACCAATCCGGCGGTGGTTCCCTGGCATCTTTTGCCCGAAACTTTAAAAAGATCGAACCGGAGCCAGGCCGATCGTATCCGTGATAAACTCAGGTATCTGGGATGCGGAATCGCGCCCCTGACTATCTGGGATTTACCTAATTTCAAATTCACACCGGAAGAGATAGAGAGAGCAGCCAGGCTGGAGCACAAGTACTGGATGGAAGAACGTCGGTCCAATGGCTGGAAATACTCGACTGGCCCCAAGGATATCCAAAAAAAAACCACCCCCTATCTGGTGCCCTGGGATGAGCTGAGTGAAGAAATAAAAGAACTCGACCGGGATACGGTCAGGAACCTTCCTATCCTGTTGGCTAAGGCTGGTTTCCGGATTTACCGCCTGAAAAATTCAAGAAAAGAGGAGGTATATTAAGATGCCTGAGAGGATAATGAGATCAAGGCCATCCGAAAAAAATCAGAGATCATCGATCGTGGTTACTGGAGATGTGCTGATTGACTGGATGGAAATACCGGTTCCGGCGGCCGCTGCTGCTGATCCCTTGCTGAACTGGCAGATGATACCAGGAGTACGGCAGATTGCCTGGCCAGGGGGAGCGCTCTTGTTGGCTGAATGGATCCGAGCCGCTGCAAGATCTACGGTTCATTCTCCGATCTTGAAAGGAATCGAGGATATCCCGCCGGAAGAGATCATCCATTCACTGATGAATTTGGATAAATTTCCACAAACCACGGATAAGCCTAAAGATCAGGTATACAGAATCAGCCGGTTGAAAGGGTATGCCGGACCTGATCCAGGAAAATCTCTTTCCTTTCTCAAAATATCCCGGGATGATCCGGAAGCCGGCGTCCTGGTACTGGATGATGCCGGCAACGGATTCAGAGATGCATCTGATTCATTCTGGCCTGCCGGACTTAAAACCGGAAAGCCGGATTGGATCATACTGAAAATGAGCTATCCCCTTATAAGGGGAAAACTATGGGAAAAACTAAGCCGGGAATATGCCGATAAACTGATCCTGCTCGTGACTGGTGATGACCTGCGCCGTCTGGGCG
>CAZLBV010000143.1:0-14174 GCA_964557845.1 uncultured Eubacteriales bacterium
ATAGACAAAAGCCATCATGGTGTTTGGCTGTGATTAGGATCAATTTCATGCCCGCATCTTGGCAGACTTTGACCCATTGATCCGTGTCCATCTCACTAGGCGCAAATACTGTTGGATCTTCCTGCCCGGTTCCCCACTGACGGCCGGTAAAAGTATTGGGGCCGAAATGGATAAAGGCAGTAAACTCAAGTTTCTGCCAGGCGATCTGGCGGGGAGCCGGCGTAACTAAAGCAGCTGCTTTAATTATATCTTCTATGTTTGCACCTGCAGGAAGAGAAATCCATCCTTCTTCTATTTTGATCTCCTGACAAGATGGGGAAAAAATAAATACCAATAGAAAAAAGAAAATTCTTATCTGGTTAGTGATCGGACACATATTTGATCTCAGATACATAGTCACATTTATTCACACAAAACCAAACTTACTTTTTCCGCAGCGACTGGACCAATTTTTTGATGTTTTCCTGGTCGGGATTGATCTCAAGGGATCTCTGCCAGATCCGCAGGGCTTCCGCAGTATTACCCTCTTGATAGTAAGCAGTCCCTAACAAATTGAGGATCTCAAGATTGAGGCCAAAACGGGAAAGATAATCACCATAATATGTGACCGCCTCGTCAAATTGTCCCAGAGAATGAACGGATTTCCCGAGAAAATAAAGCACCAGGTCCGTTGTTTTATCTTCACTAAATGGAATAAGAATAGTTTTTACCCTCTGGTATTGCTCGTCAATAAAAAGGCATTGACTCAAAGCTAAGCTGTATTTAAGCTGGGTGGGATCTTCAGCATAGGCTCTCTCCAAATAAATCAGGGCATCCTTGATCCTTCCAAGATTAAGCATTTGGAGCCCCACCTCGCATTCGAACTCCGCTTTGTTAAAATCAGGCTGTACCTTGGAGACTATAATAGGTCGGCTTAAATCCGGAGCGGTGGTGATCTCGAAGTTTTCATCCTGGGTGAGATGGACAGATCCTTGTGGATCCATGAAAGAAACTTTTATCTTATAATAATCCGGCGGAAAATCCCGGAGGGGAAAAACTTCCAGAAACTCCTGTCCAGTACCGAACTCGTGGATATTTTTTGTCCGGTCAAGAAACAGCTTATCGCGGCGGAAAATTTCATATTTGACCTGTGCCGAAGTTCGGATTTCAGGGGAAAGACCCAGGATCTGAAAAAAAACTATCAGGTTCTCTTTTCGGGCAAAAGTATTCCGGGCCGGGATAAGTAGCTGGCCGCTTTTAGTCTTAAACGGAAGCAATTCCGGATCGGTTGAAGTGCCGCCCTCCAACCGGTAGGCCAGTAAAGGCGTAGTTATGGCCGGCAGGGCGTTTTCTTCAGGTATCGTTATATTCGCTCCAAAGGTTGTAAACTGTTTTGAGACCGTGTTTTTCAGCAAAAAGTCGAATCTATAGGTTCCGGACACCAAAGGAAAGAGATCCTGAATAGCCAGTGATTTAGCAGATAAGTCATTTATTTCTTCAGCGCTGAAAGACAAGGGGAACTCTTTGGTGAATTGATAAACGGTATTCCCGTTGAGATCAGTGACGCGTCCGTCAAGCTCAAAATTGGTGCTGAAGGTCTCTTCATAGGATTCCATAGAGATCCTCTTCGGCTCGATGGAATAATGGACCATATAAAATCCTGACGCATCCTTGATGATCTGCAACGCCGCATCGCTGGCTATGTAGTTGGCTGAATAATCGACATCAATGATATCTTTGTACTTGAGCAGTGCATCGGCATACTCATCCTCCACTTTTTTAAGAGGATAAGCATAAACATCTCCCATCAGCCGCATCGATGCCAGGGAAACAGTCCCCTGCATGACTCGTTCGCCGGGGATGAGTGAGAGCGTTTGATAAGCCAGGTTGGGAGCAAGGTTGAGCAACTGCTGGTAAGCACTCTGCTTATTTCTGGAATCAGACATAAGATCAGCCGTCATACCTGTCCCCCAGTCTGCGATCAGACTCTCCGGCCCATCACTCACAGGTGAATAAAGAACATATTCTCCGAGACCATGTTTTTTAAAAAAAATAATATTGAATTCGGCAGGAAGTCCATAATTCTGGTCACCTTCATAAGCCCATATCTGTGTGGGATAAACACCATTGACATTGGTAAAGTCCTCTATATTTCGTGGAGGACCCAGTATTATATAAATTCTTCCCTGGTCTGTTCTCCACCCCGGCCGAGGAGTGCCCCGACCGTAGTATTCATTGGCGTATCTTATTCTCTGATAATGTTCTTCTCTAAACTCATTATGCGGTGTTCCTGGAGTTGGATCCCTTTGTTTCCAGAAGGCTTCAATGAAAATATCTCTTTCTCTGTCAGTCTGAAGCTTTTCGAAAACATCTCGCTCCTTAGAAGTAATAATGTAAATAACCTCTTCATCCAGCCACCTCCGGTAGAGGTCGGACATCTTCTGTTCAGCATTTGGCTGAGGAAGCATATAAATTGGACATAGATACACAAACAAAATAAAAAAAAGGCTTTTTTTAAACATTCTCATCAAATATAAATTTAAACGATTTTTATATTTTCATCAACTTCAAAAAATAATGATAATGACTGAAAAAACCTCAGCATCTCTATAATTTCCCCTGTACAAATACAATCACAAAAAGTGAAAACAAATAAAGTCAATGGGTGGATGAGTCAATGAGGGATTCTTTTTTTTCCCTTCTTTTGCAGTTATGTTAACTTAACACTTAAAACTCAAAATTTAAAATTGTGTATTCTGTTTTGTATTTTGGTCATTTGGACATTTGAATTTGTTTCGGATTTCGTGCTTCGGATTTCTGTTTGGTTTTCCTTCTATCTTCTATATTCTGGTTTCCTTCTATCTTCTGGTTTTATTCTATTTTCTATCTCCTGACTTCTATATTCTGGTTTTCTATGAATAATTCAGGTCAATAAAATAGAGCCTGGAAGGCCAACGCCTCCCAGGCTCTATAACTCTTAAGCTGTATCTTCTTAGAACTGGAACTTTAAGCTGAGACGGAAGCGACGGGCATCGGTCAAGCCCGTGATCCGGCCCCACAATCCGGCATAATCTACGTTGGTGACATTAGCCCGATTAAAAAGATTAAGCACATCCAGTACAACGTGAATGGCACCATAGTCCATGATCCGAAATGCTCTCTCTAATCTCAAGTCAAAGATAGCAAGACTTGGTAAATAGGTGGGCTCAGAGCTGCTGACGAGCCTGTTGAGGCCAAATCCAGTGATAACTGATCCTGGAATTCCTCCCCACTGAGTGCGCACAGGATAGTTTTCCAGCTCCCATATGGGACGACCGGTATGCATCCTGAAACGAAGACCTAGATCCAGCTCAACAGTAGGAATGGTATAGGATCCGGAAAATTTTAATTCCAGCTTAGGAACATAAGGCAACGGACCATCCATATTGTTGATGGTGTAGTTCAAGTTGCCCATCCAGGTGTCATCGGTGATCATCGGGCCCATCATGTTATCATCCTGGCGCATGGTCCTCTGAGCCGTACCATCGGACCAGGAATAGACCATCGAGGCCAGAGCCTGCCAGCGATTGGAATATCTCTTATTAAAAACCAGCTGAAAGGCCTGGTAGATCCTCTGTGGCTTTTTACCGTCATAACTCTGCATGTTCTCAACACGAAAATCACCATGGGTACTGATCCAGGCTATATCTTGACCGTCGACCACACCGTTCCCATCGTAATCCTGCCATTTAATACTGTAGAGATTGACAACTTGTCCAGATTCTGTGGTAAACGGGATCCTCTCATATTCCCACTCTTCTCCGGTCACCTCATTGATGGGAACATTAACGAACAAATTGGATGCTCGCTTGTAAATATAGGTTCCGCTGATGGAAAAGTCGTTTAAGAGCTCCCTCTCAAGGTTCACTGAGATCTGATCGGTGTGCATGTCTTTGACATTATCCCCAACATTTAGTTCCCACGAAGGGTCATAAGAATCTGTGCTTACAGCAAGGGGAGTCCTTCCATAGATATTCCTGACGGCATTCCTAAGCTCATTGACATCATCGGGCCCGTACTGGTAAATATAACCATCGCCATTCATATCCGCTATTTCCCAGGGGATCAAATAGATCTCCCTATATAGATTCGTCATTTGCATATCCGGGCCGAACCGGCGGAGGAATTCTACAGCCAGCGGCATGTAATAGCGTCCGTAATTGGCCCGGAAGACCGTCTTTCCATCTTGGGTCAGCTGATAGGTGAAACCAACACGTGGAGAAAACGTATTAAAACCGAAGATATTGTCCGAACCTTCACGGGTCCTGAGTACAGGAGGCGGACCATTGATTTCATCAGGTGAATTGACATATTCATAAACCTTTCCCTCTCCATACTTCGTGGTCATCCGGTCGAAACGGATCCCCAGATTGAGTGTCAGGCGGTCGGAGACTGACCACTGGTCATCAAAGAATAATCCCAAAGAGTCTGCCGTACGCACCGTCAGGAATGGGTTCATCTCGACCCTATTGTTGTAGAAAAGCAGCCCATCCTGGATGGCATTGCCGTAATACCAGGTCTGTGTCTTGAGATAGTCGATCTTATATCCCAGGCCGGCAACATATCCCCACCATCCCCCTAAAGGATAAGTGAAGTTAGCGTAATTCTGGAAATAACCGCCCATCCAGTTGCCCCGGCCTTTGGTGTACTGGGCACCGAATTTGATATCGTGTTCCCCAAGAAATTCTTCCACATAGTAGGTCATGTCTGCCTGGACGGTTTGTCGGGTTGATTTTTGAGCTTCCACATAGGGAAAATCTCCGGCGATCCCATACCGCGAGTTCCACTTCCACCAGTTGATATACCCGGGATGGCCCACCTTCTGCTCAGGAACAGGTTGGTCATCGGTCCAGAATCCCAGATACTTGGCTGTGAAGATCATGGTGCTGGTGGGAAAATACTGCCACTGTGCGGAAAGGGTGTGATTGTAGGTGTCTGGACCATAGGTCATAGTGGTATCCCATTCCGGCTCTGTTCCCCAGCTCCATCCCCGGGAAGTGTTGTATTCATAATGATAATTGATCCAGGCCCGGTGGTTCTTCATAGGCTCTGCAGAGATCTTGCCGTCAAAATATCTTCCCGTGTAGGTGTTTAGCAAGCTCCAGTTCACCGGCAGCGAGTCAGCGCGGATGTAATCAAAAGCGCCGAAAAACCAAAGTTTGTTCTTGATGATAGGGCCGCCCAATGTAAAGTTGCCTTCCCAGTTGGTCTTGGTCGTGCCTGCCAGGACATCTCCTGATTGAACGAACAGCCAATCACTGCCGGCAATAGGACCATCATCCGGCTGGTTGGTTTTAAACCATCCCTTAAGCTCCGTATAGTAGGCAGCAGCACCGTGAAAGGTGTTACTCCCAGACTTTGTCAGGACATCGATCGCTGCTCCTGAATAGCTGCCGTATTCTGCCCTTGAACCGAGGGCTACGATCCTCACTTCCTCCACTGCGTTGTAATTGACTTTGACCAAAGACCCCCAGGCCGCTCCTCTGGGATTGGTGGTATTGACACCATTGACCAGAAACACATTTTCCATGCTAGAGCCGCCGTAGGCAGTCGGACTGGGCAGCCAGGAGCCTGAGCTTCCGACATCGAACATCCCCGGTGTAGTCAAGGACAAGTCATAAAACGCATCCCGGGATGTAGGAAGTTTCGCCAGCATTTCACTTTCCAGCCGGGAATCCACTGTCGAGGTTTTGACATCAACAATGGGTGGGGCAGCCAAGACAGTCACTTCTTCTTCGATCGATCCCATCTCCATGGCTATGTCAATACTAACCGTACTGCCTGCTCCAAGATCGATGTTTTCCTGCACATATGTCTTAAAACCCGACAAGGTAACCGTAAGTTTATACGTACCGGGGGGGAGGTTCAAAAAGACAAAACTTCCCCTGTCTGTTGTGATGACCGACCGGGCGCTCATTAGGGCGGGACCGGCTACTTCCACGGTAGCTCCAGGAAGAAATTCACCACTATCATCTGTGACAGTACCGGTAATTTTGCCTTCCATAACGGATTGCGCGTGCACCGAATTCATGCTTACCGCCGCCAAAAACAGAGCAAGGAAGCAGACGCTGAATAATAATTTTTTCCTTTGCATCCTCTCTCCTTTTAAAAAGCTTTTTCCCTAACCCTGCTTCTGCCGTTGTCCCGGCAGAAACAACCCCAAGATTTTTTATATAAGAATACCCTAATTATTTGACCTCCTTAAAAGATTTATTTTGAAAAAATATTCGTCTCTTTTTTGCGGAAATCAACCTGCTTATTTTCCATACCACTATAAATTGATTAATATAATATCAATTTTTATTTGTCAAGTTTTTGTCAGTAGTTGCCTGAATATTCCCCCTCTTGCTTTTTGTGAGACTGGCCATTTATTTTTTTATCTGTTCTTTTAATTTTGAGATAAGATCATCTAGAAAATTGATCTTTTCCTGATCTGTATATCCTGCCTTAGCTTTCTCAAGGTATTCAACCGCTTTCTCAAGATTTCCCTGGTGGATCTCGCAGCGTCCGGCCATCTCGAGGTAAGCCGGATCATCCGGCTTTAGATTCACCGCTTTTTCAAAAAAAGGCAGGGCTTCGCCTATCCGGTTCTGAGAGAATAGGATCAAACCTGCATTATAAGCAGCATCAGGATTGCTCGGATCCAGTTCCAATGTTTTTTGATATTGTTCGAGTGCCTTGTCTAAATCTCCCTGGCTCTGATAGCAAACTGCCAGTTCGAACCGGGCCGGCGGGAAATTCGGTACAAGCTGAATGACCTGACTTAAAGCATCGATAGCCTCAGCACACATCTGCTTCTTGGAATAGCATAT
Organism: uncultured Eubacteriales bacterium; assembly: GCA_964557845.1. Lineage (GTDB taxonomy): Bacteria > Acidobacteriota > Aminicenantia > Aminicenantales > Aminicenantaceae > CAZLBV01. The sequence continues at coordinate 6,831 of CAZLBV010000143.1, forward strand.
TCCGATCAGATAAAGGGCATTGGAATCCTGGGGGGCTCCAGTCAGCACATCCTGAAGCATGTTAATGGCACCATCGTAATCCCCTTCTCTGATCTTATCTTGTGCCTCTTTCAGTACCCCCTCCAGCTCTTTTAATCGTATTGCTTCCTGAAGCTGAGTTTCGGTAACAAGGGTGACCGTCGGGATCTCTACCTTTTTCATGCGGGGCTGGGGTTCTACAAATCTCCACTCATCCTCTTTTAAAGCATACCCCTCTTTTTTAAAGGTTACTGCATAAATACCATGGGGTAGACCCGCCAGTTTGAATTCTCCCTTTTCATTGGTCTCGACAGTATAGCTCCTGCTGGTCTCGACATCCCTGAGTGTTATCTCAACATCGGCCAGAGGTTGTTTTTGGGGATCGACAACCTTGCCATAAAAATAGTACTCACGGTATTGAGCAAACAGGGGATAAAACTGACTCATTATAAAAAAGGCTGTCACCACAAATAAACAGATTCTAAAGCAATATCTCATCGGTCACTCCTATTAGTTTTGAAATAATTGGCTTTTTCCAGAGCCTTCTTTACTTTATCCGGCTGTTTTCGGCGGGTATAGACATCAGCCAAAAGAAAATAACCCAGGGCTTTGAGTTCATTGGTCTCAGCTAAAGCGAGGCCTCTTTCGACCTCTGCCTGAATCTCTTCAATGGGGACATCTTCATAGAGCAGGCCTCGAGCGAGCAGAAGATGGCCCTCAGCCAGCTTAGGGGTAAGCTTAACCACCTCCCGCATTTGAGCCAAAGAACCGGCCTTGTCTCCCAGCTTGAAAAGGAGTTTGCCAAGATTAAACCGGGCCTTAAACTCACCAGGATAATTGGCTACTTCCTCGGTATAGGCAGCCCGGGCCTCTTCCAGCCTACCGGTTTCTTCCAAGAGAAGCCCCAGGTTGAATTTAGCCAAAGGATATTTTGGAGCTTCCTCGATAACCTTCCTTAGCTCATTTTCTGCCCTATCATATTGCTTGGCCCCCAAAAGACAGGCTCCCAGGGTCAGTCGGCTCCTGGTTACTTTAGGCTGGATCTCAACCGCTTTTTCGAGATGAGGTAGGGCTTCACTGAACTGCAGACGCCCCAAATAAATCTCACCGAGAAGCATATGAGCCTGGGTATTCTGCGGGTCTAAGGACAGAGTTTTTTTACAGAGAGAAATGACATCATCATCCCTCTTTTCCTCCAGCAGAATGTTGGCCATACTGGTCAAGGCAGGAATATTCTCAGGGTCTTCTTTCAGGAGCAGATCCAGCTTGGCTTTCGCTTCCTCCGGCCTTCCAAGTTCCACATAGCAGGTTGAAAGCACCAGCAGTGCCTGGGGGATCATCGGCTCTTCTCTAAGAGCGGTCTCAAGTTTTAGAGCAGCTTCAGCATACTTTTCTTCTAAAACCATAGCACCGGCTTCTGTAACCGCCTGAAAAACAGGAAACTTGTCTTTGGGGTCAGCCAAGGATCCATCTCTTCCGGATGCTTTTTTAGCGGCGACCGGAGCTCCGATATAACCCAGAGCTGAAAGCTTTTCTAAGGTTTCTTTATCCAGATCTGCTTCCTGGGGTTCCGGTGCACCCAGGCTGGTTTCTTCCATAAGACGATCGAGGTTATTTTTCATTTCCCGGGCAATACTGGGATGTTTTTGGATGAGATTGTTTTCCTCATTGGGATCTTGGACGAGATCATAAAGTTCCATCTTGGGTGTGTCTATAAATTTATATTGCGTGTTCCTCAGGGAGTGGATCGGGCTCCAACCGAATTGAAGATTAGGGGACATTGATTCCATATAGGCATACCCGTCCTCTTCTTGGTTCGGCCGGAACATCATCGGCAGCAGGGAACGTCCGGGTGTTTTAACAGGTGAGATTATCTCTGCTGTTTCCAGAAGCGTTGGGAAAATATCGATGACCCGTACCTGAGAGGAGACTCGAATCCCCCTCAAATCTTTAAAGGGTGTCACCATGATAAGAGGAACGTGGACAGCATAATCATAGATATAATAGCCATGGGTTCCTTCACCATGACTTCCCAATCCCTCTCCATGGTCGCCAACGAAGACAAGTATCGTTTTTTTGTCAAGCCCGTTATTTTCAAGCCACTTGATACATCGTCCGATCTGCTCGTCCATGAAAGCGATCTCACCATCGTATAATCCAGCCAGGCCCCTCGGTCCGTATTCGGATAAATAGGGTTCCGGAGGCTCATAGGGAGTATGGGGATCATACAGATGGATCCATGCAAAAAAAGGCGCGCTCTTTTGCTCATCCAGCCAGCTAAGCGCAGCATCCATGACTTCGTTGCCCGGTCTCTGGATAGCTCCCAGATCAAGATGTTTATATTTTTTAAGATCAAATTGGTCATCATAATGCTGGAATCCCTGTTTCAGGCCCCAACGACCGTCAAGAACAAAGGCTGCGATAAAGGCTCCGCACTGGTAACCCTGGGAGGAAAAGACCTCGGCGAGGGTGGTTTGCTTATCATTAAGGGCGGTGTTCCCATTGATCCGGACCCCATGAAAAGTCGGGTACATTCCGGTTAGGATCGAGCAGTGGGCTGGAAGCGTCAGCGGTGAGTTGGTAGAAGCCTGTTCAAACAGAACACCACGACGGGCCATAGAATCAAGATAGGGAGTTCTCACATCCGGATACCCATAGCAGGCAAGATGGTCGGCACGCAGTGTGTCCAACGTAAAAAGGATCACATTGGGATTCTCGACTCCATGTTCTGACCATAACTTTTTAATCTGTTCCGTTAGAGTTTTTTCCGGCCGTGCGAAGAACCATAAAAAAATTACTGCAGCAACCGCGATGCCGATAACCAGAATGATTAATTTCCGGGACATTTTCACTCCATATAAGATTACTTTTTAGTATAGCATTTATGGGGAATTGTCTTCAACTGACCAAAAGATCATTTAAGACAAGCTCTACTCGCTATTTATTTCGCTTGGATTATTCATAAAAAATGCCGATATAAAATGAATATTTCAGGGCTTGTTGACGGCTTCCAAGACTGCCCAGACAGCGCCCGGGCGCATGTACTTCATGGCCCGGAAAAGATCTTCGCCGTATAGACTTTCAGGCTGATCCCATCTCTTTTCCAATGGGTTACAGTAAGCTTCCGGTGATTTAAAAAAGTAGCCCTGCCCATAAGGAGAATAAACCACATGATACACCCCATAAGCCGTCTGCCACCCCTCTTCAGCCAGTCCATGCAGCAGACAGTTGGAGGCATAGGCATAGCTGGTTCCGATCCAGACCTCATCTCCCTGCTGGCTTAAAAGCTGTTCCCCTTGAGAAGTCCGGCCGTTGACCGCTCCCAAGAGACCGTTTCCAAAGCCTAAGACATTCCTTTCATATATAGTGCGCAGGATCTTTTTAGCCAGCTCCATAGGAATGATTCTATCTTCTATCTGATCCTCCAACCCCATAATTTTCGTATACCACAGACCGAAAAGCTGATCGGTCATGATGTCATCAGTATAAGCGTCGATATTAAAATAACCGCCTTCTACATTCCACAGTTTTTGCAGGGCCTGACGTCCGGATAAAAACCAGGACCGGTATTTTTTGATGAGATCCTTTATTAAAACGGAATTTGTATCCATCATTCCCTGCTCTACCAGCAGCTCACCCATGTGAATAGTTGTCTTCAAGGCCGCCAGCCACAAAACCGTGACAAAAGCGCTCTCTCCTTTCATTTTCCAGGTGTCATAGGTCTGATCCGGAATCCCTTCGTTTAACGGTATATGGTTTTCAGGATCGGAGAATCTATGCTCTAAAGTATCCAAGGCTAGTACCGAAGTTTGAAATATATCCAGCAAAAACTGGTGATCAGAGGCGTCGGTGTAAATAAAATCCCGGTAAGCTCTGAGAGGAAATTTAGGATTCAGATCCTTCCAGACATTTCCATTCTGCCAGTCAAAAGCATTGAGAATGACCCAGGGCCGGCCCCGGGGGGATCCGATATCATGCGGGATCATTCCATAAACCTTATTAGGACTCCAATAATAAGGGAGTTTATCTTCGGGTACTTCATCAGGCATTACAGACGCATAGGTGTAAGCCTTATAAGCAGGATCTTCCCAATCTACAGTTTTTGAAAAAAAACGCATATTATTTTTTTCCAACTCCGGCCACAGTTTGAGCAGATGCCAGGAGGAGTAGGCATCCACATCAAAAGTACCGTACATAAGATAATCCACGCTTTCCAGATAAGTGTGAAGATCCGTTGAGGCATCCCAAATGCTGGTCTCTGACAGCACATACAGCTCATTGAAAAGCGCCTGTTTAAACCAATCAGGCAGGTCGCGGCGGTCAATGATCGCTTTTTGCCAGGCATCTACGGCTGCTTCCCAATCCTGGAATTTGTCCAGGGCTTCGGCCGCAATGGCAAAAGCATTCTGACCGTCTGAACCAAAAAACTCTGTGTGTTTTCTTTTATATTTGACTCCCTTTTCAAACTCATAATAGGGAAAATCCCAGGAGACAACAATGGGAAATTCCAGGCGTTCCTTAGGGCCTAATATTACCTTGACCGCGATCGCTCCGGCCAGAGCATCCTCTCCCAAAACCTTTCTGGAACCGTTTGAGTTGGACAGGGTTCCATCCCTTGAAAATAGATCCCACACTTCCCGTCCGTTTCCCTCAGGATTGAAATCCACATGATGAAAGACCCGCATTTTCCCCGGGATTTCTGCAGCTGCAATGCACATGCTTCCGGTCATGGCGTTTCCGCTCTGGACATTCGGGTCCTCTTGAGTGAAAAGAATCCCTTTTTTATTTCCTTCATTCACCAAGCGGTTTATATTATTATGGCTTTTTTTATCCCAGATAAAATCCGAGGGATGAGCCAGGGGCGCTTCTGCCAGCGGCGTCCAGCCTATCATATTCTGCCAGGTCAGCATGATACTTACCTCAGCCGGGACTGAATGAGGATTGGACAGGATCCATTTATACACAGCTACCGGATAGCTGGTCTCCCGGTAATTATGCGCGATCACCGGAGAAAACTGAGTAACCGCAATATCAACCGGAAAATCCTCATTGGTCTCATAAGAAAATCCTGACTTGGGATAGAGGGCAAAATAACTGCCTTTTCCCTCCGGATAATTCCAGGCCCAGCTCTGAAGTTTACTTTCAGGGGGGGGATCTGCGGAGAGAGTTTGTGCTACAGCCCGCTGGTTCTGCCGTATGAACACATGAAATTGATCGGCCCAGACCGTGTCATCCACCATCCATCCCGGTTTAAGAAACCAGTAACGGAAATTACCGCTCATGGTCCATTCGAACGATCCCGACCCTATACCTCCAACCGGACAGGCGCTGCCTTCGGCCCTGGCATCGATGTTCTCAGAAACCTTGGTGTGTCCGAATGAGGATAATTTGAATCCGATCGGCCGGTCAAAGGCACACTGAGAAAACCCTCCCAGATTATCAGGCAAATAATTGAGCCGCCTCAAAACCGAATCAAGGATCTGTTTTTCGTTATTCCCAATGGATCTTTGTAGCAAAGCGGACAAACGCTGCTCAATCTCTTTTCCTTGAGAATCACAAATCCCCTTTTCCATGAGCAGCTGCATATGATCTGCTTTTAGTATTGTCATAACTATATCTTTGTCTGCAACCTCTATGTCTTGATCTCCAAAAGGGAATCCATTTGCCACCAAAGCTGAAAGGAAGGCGATCGATGTTATAAAGCAAAAAAATATGTTGTTTTTGTTTTTCATATTTTCCTCCAGAAGCGGAAACCCGCTTAATTCTGTTTCCCCAGTTTTTATTTTTTTATGGGATTCCGTATATCTCTGTAGTCGATCAGCCGGATACCACGCTTCCTCACAATATTTTTGATGCGTTTTGAAGTCAAAGCCCGGGTAACTGCCGCCCGGTTAAAAGCTACATTCGGCAGCCCTTCGGGATTGATATCTACCAAGGCCCTTTCTTCCAACGTGTCCAGTCCAGGATGAACAACCAGAAGCCAAAGCCCTGGCTGTAAATTCCTCAGGATCCTTTCCAGAGTCTTCTCCTTAAGCTGATAAGGGACTTCATAGATACTCAGCCGTTCTTCTCCTGAATCCTGGGAGATAGGAAGATCATAATCCTGAGAAATGGACTTGACAATGGAAAATAATTCTGGGGTCGCCCGGGCCGTCCACATGTGAGTATCAATATATTGAATATCTACACCTCGTTTCTTCGCTAATTCCATCTGAGCCCGCAGCTCTTTTTCTACTTCCCGCATATCAGGCGAAGCGTTTAAAAAAGCTTCGGTAGTGGGATAAAAATACCCATCCTCATCCACCAAAGACGGTACTTCTGTTATTGGAAGCACTGGTTTCCACCTATACTCTCTCCATTCACTGTTCAAGGTCAGATGAAGGCCGATACACCATTCCGGGTGCTCCCGGCTCATCCGGGCCGCTTCCTCAAACCAGGGAGCCGGAACCATTAGAGAAGCGCAGGTAAGGATGCCCTCTTCAAAGCTCTTTTTTACCGCCAAATTACAGGTGTGGTTCATCCCCATATCATCTCCGCGCACAATGAGCCTGGGGGGTTCTCCGGCTGGTTTTTCCACCGAAACACAAGAGGATAAAAACAAACCCACAAGCATGAAAACCAGGAAATTCCTGACCCATTTAACCTTGATCTTATAATTGATCATTCATGCCTCCTTACTGAAAAAATTGCCCTTCTCCTTTGACCGTTTTGATCTGAGAATAAATAAGGAAAGAATTATGATCATGGCACAATTGAAAACCGGAATAGAGAATCCCAGTTTTAAAGTGTAGGCATAGGCGATTTTTCCGGTTATCCAGGGTGACGTCATTCCTCCTGCCAAAGCAATCACAAAGGCTACACTGAAAGCAGTCCCTGTGAATTCAGGAAAGCTTTCTCCTATAACTGCCAGGGTTGTCGGGAAGACAGCGGCAAAACCCAGCCCGATCAAAACCGTACCCGCACCGCTTAAAATCCTATCCGGAGAAAACCTGATCAAAGCAGCCGCCAACAATGAAATGATGGAAGCAAATAAAATGACCTTTTCATTTCCGAATTTTGCTAAGATCCGGCTTGAAACCAGCCGGCCTGTCATGATAGCTCCCCAGTATCCGGCCAGGAAGATCGAAGCCGCCGCGGCCGTAAAACCAAAATATTCATGGAGATAAGTCGAGATCCATCCTCCAATGGTAAATTCATTTCCGGATTGAAAAAAAAGCAGCAAACTGCACAGCCATAACATGGGATTCTGGATCACACTGGCAGCCTGTTTGATGGGAAACCCCTGAGGATGCTTGGGGCTGGGAAACTTGACTATCAAAAAAAGAA
>CAZLBV010000144.1:0-23331 GCA_964557845.1 uncultured Eubacteriales bacterium
CTGGGTCCGGTTCTAAAGCTCCTTCAAGACAGGCGGGGAAAGCAGAAAAAGATGGAATACATCAGTGCGGACCGCGTATATCTGATTTATCATATTCCTTTAAACGAGGCTGTCTATGATTTCTACAATCTGCTTAAGTCCGTATCCCAGGGATATGCATCCATGGATTATGAATTTTTCGGTTACAGCGTGGCGGACCTGGTTAAACTCGATATTTTGATCAACCAGGAACCGGTAGATGCCCTGTCGATGATCGTTCACAGGGATAAATCTTTTGCAATAGGAAGAGCCTTGGTCTCCAAAATGAAAGAGGTCATTCCCCGACAGCAGTTCGAAGTAGCCCTGCAGGCTGCAATGGGGAAAAGGATTATAGCAAGAGAGACGATCAAGCCCTTTCGCAAGGATGTACTGGCAAAACTCTATGGGGGAGACTATACCCGGAAAATGAAACTGCTGGAAAAGCAGAAAAGCGGAAAAAAAAGAATGAAAAAGATCGGCCGGATAGAAATCCCTCAGGAGGCCTTCCTGGCCATGCTGGAGATAAAACGTTAGTTCCGAAAATTGTGGGATTAATTCTGATTGAGTATTGTTTAAACAAGAGATAAAAATAGATCATATCTCGTAATTTATTGATAATATTGATATTAGAGCTGGCTGCTTCCCTCAATCCCGTTTGATTTTTCTTTGAAATATATGTATTCTATACGAGATGGTTCAAGCAAGAGCAGACGGTTTTTTCCCTATGAGATATCGGTTCAAGGATTGGTCAGAATTTGAGGGAAAAATCAGGCTGAATCAAAATTCTCCCGAGACGAGTTATATTTAAAGGGTGTGAAATAATAATGGATTCCCGGCGACTGAAGCTTTTCCTGTTTTTAACGATGATATTGATTGTTTCAGTTTCGGTGTTTTCTCAAGGCAGTCAAACGGGCTCTATTTCGGGAATGGTGATGGACAAAGAGGAAAAGCCGCTTCCCGGAGCTGCGGTTATCCTTTCTGGAGAAAGGATTTTGGGGAGCAGAAATTTTATAACCTCTGAGACGGGATTATTCAGGTTTAACTTTCTTGCTCCGGGTTCTGGTTATGAATTAAAAGTGGAGATGCCAGGATTTAAAAATGTGGTAAGAAAGAATCTGATCGTAAGTGTTGGTAAAACCACGGAAATCAATTTCAAGCTGGAAGTATCCTCTGTTGAAGGGGAAGTGGAGGTCTTGGCTGAGTCTCCGGTTGTGGATGTTGAGAACCCCAAAGCCAGTGTTAATTACAGTTCTGATTTTATCACCAGTATTCCCATTACTAGAGACCTCTATGATATCCAGAATTCGATCCCAGGAGCCATTTCTGAAGATCGTTCCTACCGCAGGACTTCTTCTATATTGGGTGGTACAGTAAGAAGCAACTTGTATGCACTCGATGGGGTTCCGATGAATGATCCGGCTACATCTTATTCCATGTCTAATATTAATGTTGATGTCTATGATGAGATCGAGTTTGGTATCGGAGCCCTGCCGGCAGAAGTTGGCCAAACAGATTCGGTTTATATAAATATTGTTACAAAAAGAGGCGGGAATAGATTCTCTGCTGATTTAATTACATATTATACCAATAAACATCTGAGCCAAAATTTGATTTCCCAGGATGATCTGTATGCCCTGAAAGTTGAGCAGCCGGAGAGTTTTATAGATTATACTGATTATTCTTTGAATTTCGGGGGGCCTTGTGTAAAGGACCGGATTTGGTTTTATTTAAACGGCAGGCGGCAGCAGTGGGATAAAATAAATCCTTACTCTCCTGAAAACAGAATGAAAAACCTGGGCTTAGATAGTTCTCATTATGATCTATCCCATGAGGAATGGCTGGGATTTGCCAAAGTTACTTTTCGTTTAAGCAGCAAATTTAAGTACATGGGGATGCTTCATTATAATCAACTATATGAACCGGTATATTCAAATAGAGTGGACGCTTCCAATACCTATGATGTTACGGGTGTCCGGAATAATGAAAAAATATTTACAACCACCCACCAATTAAATCTTCAGGTTAGCCAAAATACCCTGTTTGATTTACGCGGAACTTATATACATCGGTATTTCCCCATTAACAGTCATCCTGAAACAGTGGGGAATTATACTTATTATGATCGAGAAGAGCAGGTTTATTGGGGAGCGACCTGGTACGATGATGAATATACCAGAAAGAAGATGCTGGCATCCCTTACAGCAACTCATTTTCAAGATAATTTTCTCGGAGCCGTTCATGAGTTTAAAACAGGCATCGAGTGGGAAAGGTCGGAATATCACCGGGATTGGTATCGGGAGAATCCTTATTATAGTTATTGGCGGGATTATGCTTCTGGTGATCCTTATTATTTTTCTTCAAAAGATAAACGGGGAAGGTTGCGCATCAGATATTGTCCTGATAGCAAGGGAGATTGGGATATCCAGGACCATACAATGCGACTTTCTGCATTTATCCAGGACAGCCTGAAGTCAGGTCGAATAGCGGTTAATATGGGGCTCCGATTTGACTATTCTTATCAATTTGAGCCGCTTCAGTCCCGGCCTGAACTCAGATATGATTACGGTCCTGATCTGATCAATCCCAGCCTTGAAGCTAATGATCTTTTGGAAGCATTGATCGAGCAGTATCATAGAAAGATTGGTCCGGTCTCTCCTTTTGATCCGCTGACAACTTCGTATAAAAGAATCGTTGAATACCGAACCTTCTCACCGCGAGTAGGGATCGTATATGATCTGTTTGGCAACGGTAAGACAGCACTAAAATTAGCTTTTTCCAGGTATTATGAGCCGATTTGGTCATCTAAATATAACAGTGCTCAAATTTTTGGGCCTGGTTCTCTGGATTATTATTGGCATGATACCAATGGAAATAAATTCATGGATCTTCCCACGGTGGACAGCTACAGATTGATCAGTATTCCGGTTCAGGATCCAGATTATAATTACTATCCCGATGATATTAAACCTCCTTTTACCAATGAGATCTTGGGTGGGTTAGAACAGGAATTGAGCAGGGATTTTTTACTGAGTATAAAGTTTGTCTGGAAAGAAAATAAGAATATTATTGAGGATGTGGATATCAATAACGGGTATAATCCTGCAGTTACAGATGAAAAGGGCCTTATTTGGATCCCTTACTCTCTGACCGATCCTGGTTGGGATGGAATTTTTGGGACTCAGGATGATCAAAAGATGACGGTTTACGGATTAAGAGACGATAGGCCGGCTAAAATATGGATGGGCAGCAATCCACCTGAAGCAATGAGAAAATATTGGGCGGTCATCTTCGGCCTTGATAAAAGAATGACCAAAAACTGGCAGATGAAGGGATCCGTTATTTATAGCTCCTTCAAGGGGAATACTTCACCGGAATATGAAGCCACTGAAGGAGAAACCTTTATGTTCAATGATCCCAATTCTCTGCTTAATTCCTATGGGCCCCTCTTTTTTGACCGTCCTCTCCAGTTTAAGCTTATGCTGACTGTCTTATTAGCCAGAGATCTAAGTGTCAGCACTTATTTCCAGCATCTATCCGGAAGCCCCTGGACAAGAACGCTGGAAGGGATATATTTTCCCCCTGATCTTCCTGTTCAGGAGAGTTTTGTAAGTGTATATGCGGAGCCTTTAGGATCACATAGAAAGTCATCCTATACCAATCTTGATCTCAGGGTAGAACGATCTTTTTCAATCCGAAAACTCGGAAACTTAAGTATCTATGTTGATATATTTAATCTAGGTGGTTTTTCCGGGTTGAATCTGTATGAAAATCCCAAAGCAAGACTTTGGTATTTTGAAGAACCTCCCCGATATGAATTAGATAGTCTATATGGAAAAGCAGCCAGTGTCTTCGGAGTAAGATCCATAAGAATAGGTGCCAGATTCAGTTTTTAAACGGGATGAATTTTATGTCCTTTAAGAGGATCAAAGAATGAAAAAATCATTGAAAATATTGGGAATAGGAGCTGCAATACTATTAATTACTTGGATGGGGGTTTTTCCGTTACAGAGAATAGATGGCTCCATCAACGGAAAAGTGGTTGATCCTCAAGGAAACGCTCTCCCCGGTGTCACTATTACAGTAACCGGTCCGGCCCTTCAAGGACAAATGATCTATGTAACCAATGAAACCGGAATTTTCCAATTTTCTGCACTTCCACCCGGAAAAAATTATGTGCTTTATGTAGAAATGCCGGGTTTTCAGAATTTAAAGAGAGAAAATTTATTGGTGGAAACGGGAAAAACGATCAAACTATACATTGTTCTCCGGGTAAGCAGATTGGAAGAAGAGATCGCTGTTATTGAACAATCCCCTTTAGTGGATCCAGGAGCATCTAAAACATCTATTCGTATTTCGACTGACTTGATAGACGATGCTCCTATATTCAGAGATTATTATAATGTCGTTAATTCTGCACCAGGAGCGGTGCCCGGAGAGGATCATTATTACCGGACTTCTTTTTTATCCGGAGCTACAGTTAAGGATAATTTTTATTCTTTGGATGGAACGGTGATCAATGATCCTCAATACATGACCCCTATGGTCAATGTAAATGTCGATTTGATGGAAGAAATGGAGATCGAACTTTTTGGACATCCTGTGGACATGGCTTCCTCAGGGGGTGCTTATGTAAATGTGATTTCTAAGTCAGGAGGAAATGATTTCAAGGGTTCATTTTCCTTTGAGTATTTCAACAAAAGCATGCAGGAAGACCTTTTAAGAGAAGAGGAATTGAAAGCCGCGGGATTGGCTATGCCTTTGAGCTGGAGTCAATGGAACGATTATTCCCTCAGTCTCGGTGGGCCTATCCAAAAAAACCGGCTTTGGGCTTTCACCAATGTTAGATTTTTAAAATGGGATCAAGAATTTGCTCATATTGATTGGGAACAAACACTTGCTTCGAATAGGAGAATATTGTCTCAGGATGAAGTGCCTCATCAGGAATTTAATTTGTTCGGCAAGTTAACATTCAGGTTTTCGCCAAGTCTGAACTTTGCTGCATCATATTGCCTGACCTCTGTTTCAGAAGATCTGTTTAGGCTGAATATGATGGACTCTCTGGATAGGTCCGCGTTTTCCTACCGGGACAGCGATCAAAACCATGTATTCAGCGGATGGTTTAAATGGCTGGCCGATCAAAATTTACATATATATGCCCATTTTGGTTATGTTCACAGGAATTTACCTATCCTTTATTCCGAACACGCAGATCCTCTTTCTCCCCGGATGTATGATGTTTATTATGACGCCTATTATAATAACAGTCCTTATCAACAAATAAATCTAAAAAAGAGAATCAATCCGATGATCTCAGCAGTCTTATATAAAGAATCACTTTTTGGGGCTGCTCATGAGATAAAGTTTGGGGTTGAATATGAAGCAGCTATGACGGAACTGGATTGGTGGAGAGAGAATCCGTTTTATTTTCATACGTTTAGGGGAGACAGGTATGCCTATCCCTTAACCGAGGTTCCAAATCGATCCAAGTTGTTTGTTTATACTGGTGCTAATGCAAAAGGAGGATCGGTCCAGAAAAATCTGAAAACAAGGATAGGACTTTATCTTCAAGACTCAATCACACTGCTTGAACGTCTCACCTTGAATTTAGGTATCAGATTCGACAGCAGTAAAGGTATCTATCCTGTCCAGTCGCATAGAGCTAGTGCAGATACCTATGGCGTGCTGGATCAGCTGCCTGGTCTGAATATGCAGTATAAAGACTACCAGGTTCCTAAGATAGAGGTAATGAATTGGAATAATTTTTCTCCCCGCTTAGGTTTTGCCTATGATCTTTTTGGTGACAGCAGAACCTCTTTAAAGGCATCCTGGTCAAGATACCATGAGTCTTTGCTGATTGATTATTTCAGCCGGTTGAATCCTCTTTATCCTCAGACAAGCGAATGGTACTGGATTGATGCAGATTATGATCAAATCCCGGATGAGACAGATAACTATGACCTGTTGGAAGCGGCACAGGAGCCGACGGATTTTGATCTTGAGAAAAAATTGAACAAGGAAGTAACGGCACCTTATACCGATGAGTTTACTCTGGGTATTGAAAGGGATCTGGGAAGCGACCTTACTACCGGCCTGATTTTCACTTATAGGCACAACCGAAATCTATTTGAAAATTTCAATGACTATGGATTAAGTTTGGATGAAGCTTGGAAAGGATATAGTCCAGAAAGTCCTTTTTGGGAAAAGTTTGAATTTCAAGATCCGGGTGATGACGGGATATTTGGTACGGATGATGATATCCGATCCTATTGTTATGCCGAAACGGCTGATTCTCCTGGAATTAGGTATTTCTATTATTCAAATGTTGATCAGGGATTTAGAAAATATACTGCGCTCCAGTTGGTCTTAAATAAACGAATGTCCCAAGGATGGCAGATGCTGGCATCCTTGGTATGGAGTAAAGCCTGGGGAAATGTACAGGGTAGTTTTAGAGAATCGAGGGGTGATTCTGCTGCTTTCGATACCCCTAATTCATTTATTTATTCGGAAGGCAGGCTTGATTATGACCGTCCTTTGAGCATCAAGATACTGAGTTCGGTCACACTCCCGCACGAAGTGGTTTTAAGCGCTTATTTTAATTATCAGTCAGGGGCTCCCTGGAATCGGAAGGTGACGGTGTTCATACCGGAAGATCCCCGTTATTTGTACCCAGGAAGAGACTATACCGTACCAACTGAATTGGCCGGGACGCGGAGGACTTCTCCTTTGACTACCCTCGATCTTAGGCTGGAAAAAGAGTTCCATTTGGTAGGCAGTATTAATGTCGGAGGGTACATCGATATCATGAATGCCCTGGGGCGAAGCGGATATTCCATTAGTTCCAATCCAGGAGGGTATTTAAATTATAGAGATCCTCTTAATCCGACTTTTTCAAGGTATGGAAGTTATGGTAAGTATTCTGGAGTTTACGGGAGGAGGGTAGTTAAGCTGAGCGTCCGTTTCACCTTCTGATCTGAATTATTTGATAGAGAAATCCAAGGTTTTTTTCTGTTCTGCGTCTCCAGTTGTGTTTTTTAGAGTGATCAACAATGTGTTGGTTCTCTGCCTTAATTTTTCCAGGTTATCTGTTATGACCATGGGTATTTCAATATTAAGATTTTCGTTTTCCATCTCTGCGATGGTTTCCATTTCAATCTTGATGGGAACAAATTCCTTATGTTCCCATACCATCTGTTGATTGTTGTCTAAAAGTTCAAGGTTTATCAATAAGGTGGTTTCCAAAAGGTCGTCGTTTTGTCTTAACCAAATATTAACATAAGGGATCGTGATATGGATCTTAGCCTCAACTCGGTCATCCTGCTCAACTGTTTTTTCGACGCTCCATCGGAAATCAAAATATCGGGTCTCTTTTCGAATAGTCTGTTGGGCTGCGTCCTGGGCTTTGCTTAAAGTCTGCATATATTCCAGGTTCAATTCCCGAATAGGACTGAGATTATAAGTCACTAGAGTGAATTTTCCGGTACAGGCATAATCAACGAATACGACCGGAAAGGCTCCGTAATACCATACTTCTCTACAAACACCATTGCTTCCGACGTAATCCGTCAGTTTATTCATGGGAGGGCCGAACAAAATAAGAATCCTTCCCCGGTCGGTCCTGTAACCTGGAATTCCCTCACTCATGAAAATTTCATCGGCTCTTTCCATCCGCTCGTAATATTCGACTTTAAATTCATTTATCTTAGTATCCGGGTCCGGATCCCGTCTTTCCCAGAATTCCTCTTTAAACTGCTCTCTTTCTGAATCGGGAAGCTCAAGGAATATTTTTGATTCCTGTTTTGTAATGATATATCTGACCCGGTTGAACCAATCTGAATCTTCCGGATCGAGTTTCCTCTCTAAATTATAATAATGGCAGGATGTTTGAAAGAGAAATGAAAGCGATATTATCACCAGTAAAGACAGAGCCGAAATAGTCCATCTAAATAATCGGCCATTTGTCATAATTCTATAAAGTGACATGTTGATTTCTCCTTCTTTATTTTAGCAGAATTCAAATTTGTTTGCATCGGGGAGCAGGAATTTTCAGGATTGATTATTTTCTTTTTTTAGCAGCTGCTTAAGGGCTGAAAATTCCTCCGGGGATAAAGATCCCCAAAGATAGGGGAAAGTAAGTTTGTTATGAAGGAGGGGATCGATATTATCTGTGAAGTATCCTTGTTCAACGGCCTTCTTCCATTCCGGAGTACTGGGTATAGGAGAATAAAATGCCAGGTGGGGTCTGGCGCCCAGAGACTGGACAGAAAGAATACTGTCCTTAATACTCATGAACTTTTGTCCGGGAAGTCCAGCCAGCAAGTAGACATTAATGTCCTTTCTCTTAAAACCCGCTTTTTCGAGTGCTGCCAGAGCCCTAACAATGTCATCGGATTTTACTTTATTGCCGGTTTTCAGCAGGAATTCTTGGTCGAAAGATTCCTGACTGAGATAAAGAGATTGAAAATTCGCTTGTTTAAACAGCCGGGCCAGCTCAAGATCGATTTCCTTTATATGCAGTCCATTAGGAGTATGAAAATGAATAGGGTATTTTTTTAAAATAAGTTTTTCCAGGATGGGTATGATGTGCTGTTTTTTATTAATAAGGAGTGCATCGTCATAAAATGCCAAGTTGTTGGGTTTAAATTCAAGAAACATACGGTCGATCTGACCGACGATCCGATCCGGTGATATTTGTTCAAAATGTTCATACAGAATGGGGCTGATGCAGAAAGTGCATTTATACGGGCATCCCCTTGAAGTGATCATCGGAAGGGACTTCTTATTTCTGAGAAGAGAATACATCGGATAGGGTGTTTCTTCCAAAGTGCTGAATTCGATTTGCGGGGAGCCGCCATCACCCAGGATCTGCCGGAGCAATGAAAACAGATTTTTTTCTCCCAAACCTGTACAGATGAGATCCACTCCGGTTTCTGCTTTGGCATGATGGGGAAGGAGGGTTGCATAGAACCCTCCAAGAACAATCGGGACATTTCCAAATCTTTTTCTGATCAGTTCAGTGACCAATCTGACACCCGGATACCAGTAAGTCATAGTGCAGGTCAGCAATACAATGTCAGGTTTGGGAATCCTATCCATCTCGTGATGAAATAGGGTCAGAGGGATTCCATACCGGGAATATTTCCTGGGAATTTTTTTGAGGATGGATGGTTTTTCTACTTCTTCTTTATAAAACGGCCCGCGGCCGTCTATTTTGGTTTTCAGCTTTTTGGGGAGGCCGGGGTGATGCCTATCCAGGCAATCGATGAAATCTATTTTATGCGGGGTGTACTGTTTGATCAGAGCGGCTATGGTTAAAAGGCCCAAAGGTTTCAGCCAGAAATCGTAGGCGGTAAAGTCATAGATCCAGGGATTTATTAAAAGAATATTTTTTTTGGTCTGCATATAATGGAAAACAAATGCGGAAGGTGGGACTCGAACCCACACGGCCTTTTGGACCATAAACTCCTGAGGCTTACGCGTCTACCAATTCCGCCACTTCCGCACTCAGTTCAGATAGCATAAAACCTTTCATTAAGTCGAACTTTAATGGCCTATTATAGACCGAATCATTTAAAAAATAAAGCCGGATTTAACGAGTCTTTGCTTATTCGATCACATTACTTCGTACCAGATTAAAATCATAAAGCGAAAAGTATTCCAGGGTAACCGGTACAGTACCGCCATAGACAGCCACAGGAGAAGGGAGCATCAGGTCAAAATTTATAATTCCTGCATTTGGATTGAGGTTATTGAGAAAGCTGCCTGTCACGGTATAAGTTATATATGCGTCATTTAATGGATACCAGAGGTCGATTTTGATTTTGAACTGAAGATAAGCGCTTTTATATGGGGTGTTTTCTCCCGATAGATACTTAAACAGACAATTTGACCCGGTATAATTAACGCTGCCTTTGAAATTGATCTGATTGGTCTGAAGTTCCAGATTATCGGTTTTAAGATCAGAAATCTTTAATTCTGCCGGAGTATGACCATTCATAAACAAGATGAGATTAGAGATGCTTGTGGTTTTGTGATTGCCGACAATATCTATTTTCCCGTCTTTGTTGAAATCCCCTGTTTGTACATACATGTCTCCATAGCTGCCATCGGCAAAATCCAGTCCATTTCCAAGAACCAGAGGGGCATTGAATTTGCCAGTACCCTTTCCGGTATAATAATACATTCCGTTAGGTTCGGCTTCAACCAAATCAGTTTTATTGTTTCCGCTTATATCTGTGAGGACTGCTCCGTATTGCATGTAGCCGGTTCCTGGCAGATATTTTTTTTTGACCAGTTTTCCGTTTCCTTTCCCCAAATAGACCCAGTTATTTCGGGTCCCATAATAATTTCCTTATCCCAGAAGATCCAGTTTATTGTCTTTATTGATGTAAGCTGCATAAAGATCACAGCATGATCCAGAATTTTCGGCCTTATGGCTTTGTTTTTTTACAAAATGTCCATCCCCATTTCCTTTATAAAAGACAACTTCATCATCATAAGTATTATAGGCATAAAAATCTGCTAAATCATCTCCGTCAAAATCGCCGACAGCAAAACCTCTAAAACCAGAGATGTCGAAATTATTAGATGAAAATTTTCCTTTTCCTTGATTGATAAAAGCGAAAAAGTTATCGCTGGAATCTGAGACCAGAATATCCGGTTTTTTGTCTCCGTTTCAGTCTGTGATTGATCCATAGGTGATTTGTGAATATCTATCTTTTTTGGTGGAGAGGGGTGTAGATTTGTTGAGCAAACGGCCGTTCCCTTTTCCCCAGAAAATGAATACAGGTTTATTGGATGTGCTGTTTTCGACCGCGATATCCAGTTTTCCATTGCCATCGAAATCGGCAGTACCGATAAAGTGATTGCCTAGTTGTGCAAAATTATACTTAAAATTTTTTTTAAACGATAAACTTTTATCACCTATATAAACACGGATCAATTTTGCATCTTCATCCATAATTATAATGTCAGTTATACCGTCTTTATTAAGATCTGCCGTCCGCATATCATCGATTACATCTAATACATTGATCCTCATCTGCCTGAAGATTCCTTTGCTTACTGCTTCATCAAAAAAGGGAAGGACTGTTTTCTCATCCGGTCCGTCTGATTCGACAAAAAAGACTTTGATGTCGTCATAGACTTGGGCCTGGATGAATGGATTATAGATGCTGATTAAAGAGAGAATAAAAAAAACAAAAAATATTTTTTTCATTTTTTATCTCCAAATCTAATTTATATTGATATTTTCCCCTAGAGAAAAGTAATGAGGTGATTTAAGAAACAAACCCCTTCCCTAAACCTTGAGCTTATTATATGTATAGAGTCTAAATTTTATATATCAGAGTTATTTTAGGATGTCAATTTATATTTTTTCGAAAGATTGAGGGGGTTTGCCACATATTATCAGAGATCCATCATTACAGAGATAGACAAGAACAAATTATGTGAAAAATTTTAAATATAAACCCTTTGTTTTCTGTACATACTTGACAAATCAAGGGTTGTTACTTATCTTAATGCTAAGTGGCAACAAATTTTCTTACGATATCTATTCTACTATTTACTCTTCAGTTTAAAATCCAATAATCTATTTATAAGGAGGTCTAATGAAACTTTCAAGCCGGAAACAGATCGAATCTCTGGCTGAATTTGAAAGTAAGGAGTTATTAACAACTTCTTTTACGCTTAATACGGACAAGAGTAAGCTTACCAAAAAAGAAATACTTTTAAATTTGAAGAACCTGCTTAGCAGAGGCAAGAGCCGGATTGAAGAGATGCAACTCCCCAAAGAAAAGAAGGACTCGCTTTACCGGGACTTGGAAAAGATAAAAAAATATTGTGACCAGACTCTCGGATCGCGAAATTCTTCAGGTATAGCTGTCTTTTCTTGTCATAATGCTGGATTCTGGGAAGATTTTACCCTGTCTGATCCCCCTAAGAACAGAGTTGTGTTCGACAGAAATCCCTATGTTCGGCCGCTGTCCGCAATTCTCGGGCAGCATTACAGAATTTGTGTTTTGACCTTCAATCGGAAACAAGCAAAATGGTACGATGTTACCTTAGGAGAAATATCTCTTATGGAGGAAATGGAAAGCGATGTTCCCGGGAGAGTTAAAGAAGGAGGCTGGGAGGGATATGAATCTAAAAGGATCGAGAGACATATCGGTGCCCTTTTTCATGAATTTTTAAAAAAGATCACATCGAAATCTTTTAATATACTCAAGAACAATGATTTTGATTGGCTTTTTGTAGGCTGCCAGGATGAATACTATCAGGAATTCAATAGCCTTTTGCATCCCTATTTAAAAGAAAGGATGAAAGCCAAGTTAAAGGTCAATCCAAGCGACTCAAATAATAAGATTTTAAAACAAGTTTTAAAACTGAAGAAAAAATTAAAGGAAGAAGAACAGAATGATATGATCAGCCGTTTTGTTTCTGAGCTTGAAAAAGGAGGGCTCGCGGTTTCTGGCTTAAAGAATACCTTGAGAAGCCTAAATAGGAGCGAAGTTGATACCCTCCTGGTGACAAGATATTTTACCATGCCGGGAAAAATGTGTTCGAAATGCCAATTATTGTATGCAGATGAAACCAAATGTCCCGTGTGCGGTCTAAAGACCAGGCCTTTGATCGATGTGATGGATGAAGCGGTTGAAGCAGCCCTTGAAAAAAATTGTCGGGTCATGCACATTGAAGTGCCATCAGATCTGAGTAAATATGGAAACGTAGGAGCTTTACTGCGTTTTAAAACCAAAGCTTGAATTAACCTGCTCCCGATCGAATCAACATTATTCCCTGAATCATCAGCGGTCCGAGGTTGGTTTAAATACAAGTGGCATTGAGTGAAGCCGTATATGTAATACTGCGAACTCAGTGCCACGATGTATTTGGGCCGAGATCGGTTCGCCCGTAGGGTAAAAGAGGCCGATGATTGATAATTCCAAGTAGATGGATGAATAAGGCAATCAAAGAATGACTTAAATTCTTTTACTTAATTTATTCACAATTGGATCGGCCAATTTTACTGATGATTCAGGCAGCCGCTTTTTTCTCTTTGAACCTAACCTTCTCAAACAGACTATAAATCGTGGGAATAACAAACAAAGTTAATAATGTGGTCGCAACCAAACCTCCGATGACTGCAATAGCCATAGGAGCGCGCATTTCCGACCCGGCGGAACTACTGATCGCCATAGGCAGCATTCCCATGATAGTGGTTAAGGCGGTAATAAGAACCGGCCTGAGACGTACCGAACACCCTTCGAGTATAGCTGATTTTTTATCTATCCCTTTTCTTATCAATTGGTTGATGTAATCTACCATAACGATCCCGTTATTGACTGCAATACCTCCGAGAATGACAAATCCGATGAGTGAAACCAGACTAATAGGTGAGCCTGTGATCATCAAGGCTATCACCACTCCGATAAAAGAAAGGGGAATAGTGAACATGATGACTAAAGGATGTTTGAGTGATTCAAATTGTGAAGCCATGATCATGTACACTAGCAAAGAGGCCAGGGCAAACACTCCGATCATGGTGATGATCGTTTTCTGCATTTCTGAGTACTGGCCGCCGTGTTCTATGAAATAACCGGCGGGAAGATTCTTTTCCAGATCCTCTGTCCTGGTGAGGATGTCGCTCATTATACTTCCCAGGTCTCTTTCTGCTATATTTGCATTGACGGTTACTATTCGTGCCTGGTTTTCCCTGGTGATCTTAATGGGGCCTTCCTCGCTGGTTATGGTTGCGATCTGATCGAGTTTTACGATGGTATTCAAAGGAGTCAGGATGGGAATATTGCCGATATCTTCCAGGCTGTCACGTGCTTCTTTTTTAAATCGGACCCGGACATTGATTTCATCATTTCCCTCACGGTATTGAGTAGCGACTCTGCCGAGAGTGGCGGTTTCAACAGTCCGTGCAACTACTCCAAGCATCAATCCCAGACGGGAAGCCTTTTCTCTATCTATTTCAATATGGAATTCCGGTTTGCCTTCAGAAAGGGAGTGAGTGATATCCCTTAGTCCTTCCACATCATTGATCCTCTCAATGATCTGGTCAGCTATCTCTTTGAGGCGGTCGATATCTTTCCCGAATATTTTTATTTCAATTGGGAATTGTGAACCAGTCATCATTTGGCTGAGATCCAGGGCTTCAAATCGGACGCCTTCATATTTGGGAAGCTTTTTACGTAAGCTTTCCAGAATTTCTTTATCGGTTTGATCTCGCTCATCTTGATCGACCAAACCGACCCAGAAAATGGCCTCATGCGGCCCGGAGGCGCTGAATTCTGAAGCTGAATCAGAGGGATTATCCTCTGCCTGAGATCCAGCCTGAGCGGTAATGATATCTATATAAGGTTCTTTAGCCATAAGGTCTTCTACCATGGTGACTACCCTGTCGGTTTCCTCTAATGAGGTACCAACCGGCATCTTAAGTTTAAGTATGAGCATGTTACGGTCCGAGCTCGGCATGAATTCCATTCCGAGAAAGGGAACGAGTGCAAATGAGAGCACAAAAAACCCTAAGGCAACTCCTATAACCAATCCTCTTTTATGAAGAGATTTTTCTAGAGTATTTCTGTACCAGTTTTTCATCCGGTCGAAACGGGGCTTTTTTGAAGAGTTGCCCTTGTCATTATGGGAATTTTTGGCTTTAAAGATCACTGAGGCTACCATGGGGATTACGGTTAAGGCGACGAATAAAGAAGCGATAAGAGAAAATGCGATGGCCAGCGCCAGGCCTCTGGTCATTTTGCCTGTAATTCCGGAAGCAAACATCATGGGAAAGAATACCGCAATGGTGGTTAAGGTTGATGCTGTGATAGCCATCCCTACTTCCGATGCCCCTGATTTTGCGGCTGTGTTTCGTTCCTCTCCTTCTTCTTGGTGACGGAAAATATTTTCTATGACCACAATGGCATTATCGACCAGCATGCCTATTCCGAGAGCTAATCCGCCTAAAGTCAAAAGATTTAATGTGTATCCTGCTGCATAAAAAGCAATGAAAGTGGCGATGACCGACAAAGGAATGGCCAGACCAATGGTGACGGTCGGCCGCCAATTGCGGAGAAAAAGAAAAATGAAGAATATGGCTAGAATACCTCCCACAAACGCATTGTTGCTGGTGCGGCGGATGACCTGTTGAATGATATCGGCTTGATCCATGGCCACATGGAATTCAATATCAGCGGGAAGAGTTTTTCTTATCTCAGATAACTCTTTTTTAACCGCTTCAACTGCAAGGACAGTGTTGGTGCCGGATCGCTTGCTGACCATCAGGTAAACACCCGGTTGTCTTTGAATCCGCGCAGTAAAACGAACTTCTTTCAAGCCGGCTGTTACTTCAGCGATGTCTTCTAGGAATATTGGGTCTCCATTTTGAGCTAATCCGACTATCGTGTTCCGGATATCTTCGAGGTTTTCGAATTCACCTGTAGTCCGGAGGATGTAATCGCTGTGACGCTGGACAATATGTCCGGCGGGAAGATTCAGGTTCTCTGCCCTGAGAGTATTGATTATTTGATCCATCGAGATCATATAGGATTCCAGCGCATTTTTATCTATATTAACTAATACTTCCCGCACGTCTGTAGAGAACACCTGGGCTGAGGCCACGCCTTCTATCCGTTCCAGCCGCATCGCAACCTCGTCTTCGATGAGGTCCTGTAATTCCGAAGTGGGCATGTTGCCGGTAATCCCCCAGAAGATGACCGGCATTTGTGCGATGTTGAACTTAACTACCAGTGGATCGGTAGCATTCTCGGGAATATAGGCCCGGTAAAGGCTGAGCTGGTCCCGGATATCCTGGGCGGCAAAATCCAGATTTGTTCCCCATTCCAGTTCGATCATGATAACCGAGGCCCCTTCGGATGAGATAGAGTTGACTTTTTTTACCCCTTCTATAGTGTTAACGACCTGTTCCAGAGGCCGGGTGATCGTATTCTCGATATCTTCAGAGGAGGCGCCCTGATAGGAGGTTATTACCGACACAGTAGGAAACTCTAAATCAGGAAAAAAATCCAAACCTAAGCGGGTTAAAGCCAGTGATCCCAAAACGACTATGATCATGGCCAGCATAGCTGTGGTTACTTTGCGATTAACCGATAATTCGGGTATTTTCATTGGACCACCTCGATCACTTCTATTTTGGCTCCGTCTTGCAGTCCGTAATTGCCTTCAATAATAACCAGATCGCCTTCTGTGAGCCCTTGGAGGATCTCGACCATTTCAGTATTTTGAAGTCCGGTCACTATCTCCCGCTTCACAGCTGTTTCCCCTTCTGCAATAAAAACATATTGGTCTTCAATAATGGCTTTTTGGGGAATGACCAAAGCGTCTTCATTTGTGCTGACCTCTAATATGACCTCACCGAAAGTATTTGGCCTGAGCAGAAGATCGGGATTTTCAGCTTGGATCTCTACTTTGAATTTTTTACTCTGTGGGTCAGCAGATTGATTGACTATGACTACATGTCCAGCGAATTCTTTTTTAGGATAGGCCGATACTTTAAGAATTGTGTTTTGTCCTTTTTTTATCCGTGAGATATTATTTGTGGACACATCGATCTCAATTTTGACTTTAGAAAAATCCATCAGGGTTAAAACACCGCTGGCAGAAGAATATCCACCCATCATCGGATTGATAACATCTCCTTCTTCTGCGTTTCTGGATGCGATGACCCCATTGAAAGGAGCCCGCATTAGGGCAACATTTAGATTATGTTTGGCCAGATTCAAAGCTGCCTGAGCTTGCTTAAGCTGGGCTCCTGCGGCCTCATGGGCTAACTTTATTTTTTCATACTGCTGCTCTGATACAGCGTTCTCCTGGCGGAGGCGCTCCATACGATCCATATTCCTTTGAGCATCCTTATAGTTGGCTTCGGCCACAGCCACCGCAGCTTCTGCCTGATTAAGTTGAAGTTTTATAGTCCGAGTGTCTAATTCAGCCAGAAGTTGTCCTCGCGTGACCCTGTCTCCCTCTTCAACATAGATCCTGTCGATCTTACCACCGATATCGGGTGTGATATTTATCTTTTTCAAGGGTTCGATAAGCCCTGTGAAATTAAGTTTTTCAGATATCCGCTGACGTTTTGCCTTGAAAAGCTTAACTGGTGCTGCCCCAAATGTTTCCTCCTGAGTCGTTTCCGAGGTTTTTTGGGTATCACAAGCTGAGATTGAAAACAATAAGAACAATGCAGCCAATACGATTTCAATTTTTTTTATTTTCATTCGATTTCTCCTATTTTTTCTAATCCTATGGCTTTATTCAGTTCGGCCACTGCGACCATATAATCGTATAATGCCTGCGAATAATTGGTCTTGGCTTGAATCAACGCGTTTTGTGCCTGGTTGACATCCAAAATAGTGACCATTCCTTCATCGAAACTCAGATTAGCGATACGCAGACTTTCTTCTGCTTGTTCGACATTTTTTTCTTGGGAAAGAAGTGATTCTTTGGCTTCATTTATTTTCAAGATGGATTGTCTAACCTCAAATTCAATTGAATCTTCTAATCCCTGAGCGGTTAAGTCGATCTCTTTGATCGCTGACTGGGTCTGGGCTTCCTTAGCTGATATTGATAATCCTTTGAAGATCGGTAAGGAAAATACCAGATTTACCGTATAATAATCCTGCCATAAGTCCTTCCTGAAATTCAGCTTGTCTGACCAGAAATTATAGGTTCCGGAGATAGCGATGGTAGGCAGCCTGGAGCCTCTTATGGTTTTCAACATTTCTTCGGCTATTTTTTTCTGGAAGTTGATTTGATTGATCTCCGGCCGTTGCTGCATCGCAAGGACAAGGTTTCTTTCAAGTTCGGGAGTAAAATCCCGGTATTCCAGCTGCCCCTGAATCTCAATCTCGGCATCTTGATCGATCCCCAAAAGATTTTTCAAACTAAGAAACATGATATTTAAGTTATTCCTTGCCTGGATCAACTGGGGTCTCAAGTTGGCTACCTGGACTTCTGACCGTAACAGATCGAATTTGGAGGCCATCCCGACTTCATACTGGCTTTTAATGTTGTTATACAGTTGTTCTGTAAGATCGACTGCATCTTCAGCCACTTTGACGAATTCTTTAGCCAACAGACAACCATAAAAGAGTCTTTTGGTATTGTAGACAGTGGTTTGTCTGGATTGTTTTACTCCTTCCTGGGCCGAAAGGAGGTTATATTTTGAGGATTTATATCCTGAGATCAATCTTCCTCCAGTAAAAATTGGTATTGAAAGAGCAAAGGATATCTGATAATCTCTGGTGAAATCGAGTTCAAATTTTTGCGGAGGCTCGCCGGGTATCATGGAGGGAAATTCCAGGGAGAATAATTTTTCACTCAAAGTGGCGTATCCTTGTGATTCAAGTGATGGAAAAAAGGCAGCGGCTGACTCCCTTACCTTAGATCGGGCAGCAGAGACCTTCTCTTCAGAAGCTAAATGGAAGGGGTTTTGTTCTAGGGCTATTTGAATGCTCTTTTCCAAAGTAAGAATCAATTTTTCTTCAGAATACAGGTTTGTTCCCAGTATGAATACCATTATGATCAGCAGGGTTTTAACTGTTTTAAACATAATTTCACTCCTCTCTGCCATCTTGGGCTTTGATCCCGTTCATGAAATAATGATGTACCAGCAAAATGCTTTCATCTAAAGTATAGACTTTATCTCTCAAGGGGCCCTGAAAGAGGAATCCCCTGAGTAATGCATTAAGCACATCGGCCGCCTCTTTTGCATCAACTTGACAGAATTCACCTGTTTGTATTCCATCATCTATAACACTGTACATGGTTTTATAGATCGCATTCGAGAATTTCATAAATTCATGGGGAAGGGGAGGATGAGAGCCGGAAGAAGTTATGTGGGGAGAGATATCAATATTAAAGATTTTTTTTAGAGGAGACCTTTCAATGAATATAATCCGGGCTAAATTTTTTTTGTTTTCATAATATTTCAGGGAAAAACTAATTATTTCTTTTATTTTTTCCTCTGAACTTATTTTTTTTCTATTGATCTCAGCTATGGTTTCATCGGCTTCTTTGAATGTATTTAGCAGGATCATGTAGAGTATTTCATCTTTACTGTTAAAGTAGCGGTAAATGGTTGCTTTAGAGAACTGGGCTTCTTCAGCGATATCATCTACAGAAGTAAGAGAATAACCCTTTTGAGAAAAAATAGTTTCTGCAGCCTTGAGAATCGCAGATTTGTTTTCTTCGATTCTGTGCAGTTTTCTTTCGGAGCGCAAATTTTCTTTCATTATTTTATACTTTAAAGTTTTGTTGTTAAACTTGATGGTTTAATTTATAAACTGATTAGTCAAAATAACATGTTTATCTGCTGATGTCAAATAGATAATACGTTTTTTTTATTAAAAAGTTTCAAAGATTATTTAGAGCTACGATTTAACGATAGTGCCTGAGATATTAGCGGCTCGAGGTCAGTGCAAACGCAAGCTGTCTTGAGTGAAGATGTATATGTAATACTTCGAACTCATGGCAGTGCAGTGGCCATCCCATGTCCGCCCCCACCCGCCTTCCCTCAAGGAGACGTAGTTCCGAACTAGCGAATAGGCGACAGGCCTGGATCATAAGCGGCCCGAGGTTGGTACAAATATAAGGGGCATTGAGTGAAGCTGTATGTGTAATACCGCGAACTCAATGCCCCGAAGTATTTGTGCTGAGATCGGGTCGCCCGAAGGGTAAAAGAATACAATATAAAAATGGAACCAGTTATAAACTAATTATTTAAATTAAGACTTAAAGAAAAAAGTATACTACAGAAGCAATTTAATTACATTTGAATTGGATTCTTTTACTTATGATCCAGGATTTAGGCGCGAGGGTGGAATTTGTTATAAACCTCCCTCAGCCTTTTACTCCCTACATGGGTATATATTTGAGTAGTTGTTATCTGGCTGTGCCCTAACATCAGCTGGACTGATCTGAGATCCGCTCCCCTTTCAAGTAAATGCGTGGCGAATGAATGTCTCAAGACATGAGGACTGATTTTTTTATTTAATCCGGCTTTTTGAGCATATTTTTTGAGCATCTTCCAAAATCCCTGCCGAGTAAAAGCCCCTCCCCAGGTTGTAGCAAAAAGCAGGTCGGTTTCTTTTTTGATCAGAAAAGGGCGGGCTGTGTCCAAGTAGTTTTGAATAGATTTTTCCGCATGTCGTCCGAGTGGGACAATCCTTTCTTTTCCCCCTTTTCCCCGGCAAATAAGAAAACCTTCTTCCAGATTAATGTCTTTAAGCCGCAGCTGGAGCAACTCTGTGACTCGCAGCCCGGTGGCATACAGAAGTTCCAGCATGGCTCTATCCCTTTTTCCTTTTTTATTATCCAGGTCAGGTTCATTCAATAGTTGTTCGATCTCATCGATGGAAAGTAATTTGGGGAGATTCATCCAGATTTTTGGAGATGACAGGTTGGAAGTGGGATTCATTTCAAGAAACCCATCTAAAATTAGAAATCGAAAAAATGATCTTAAGGAGGATATGATCCGAGCCAAGGAACGCGCTGATAAACCTGATCTGCTGGAATGGTGAATGAATTTGATCAGATCCTCTTCGGTAACCGCATACCAGGAAATTTTTTCCTTTTTTAAAAAATAGATAAATTTTGTCAAGTCTTGGAAGTAGGCTTGCTGGGTGTTCAAAGACAACCCCTTTTCAACTGATAGATATTGGATATACAACCTGATAATGTCCTCAGGTTGCTCAGGTCTGTTTATCATATTATAAAAGGATTTAACTTTTTTTCTTGGCCTATGTATGTCTTCGGACCATGGCCGGGGAGTACGAGTGTATTTTCCGGTAAAGTAAACAGCTGGTTTTTAATCGAACTTTTTAATATTTCCCATGATCCCCCAGGAATGTCGGTTCGGCCAACTCCCCTGCAGAAAAGAGTATCTCCTGAAAACAATATACCTTCTTGATACAGGCTGATGCTTCCCGGAGAATGTCCAGGGGAATGTATAACGGTTAAAGAGTCCTTGCCGATTTCGATAATATCGCCATCATGAATCAACCTGTCCGGCGGGGGAGAATTTTCGGCTTCGATTCCATACAATTTTGCTGCCTCTTTAGCCATCTCAAGCATGGGAACATCGAAAGGGTGGATAAGAAGGGGGATATTAAAATTGTCTTTGACATCTTTGTTGGCGCCAACATGATCAAAATGGCCATGGGTATTGATTATCATAATTGGATCAAGGAAGTGCCTTTCGATCATATCTATGATCTTAACTGCATCCTCACCAGGATCGATTATAGCGCACTCTTTAGAATTTTCAGAATAAACAAGATAGCAATTCGTTTCCAGGCATCCGACTGGGATCACTATATAATTCATTATATTATACTTATCCTAACTTGCCTTTAGAGTCAAGCGATGATACTCAACCCGGATACTCTGCATTTGAATTTTCTCGAAGTTCTCAATATTATTAATAACTCAAGCAGTGGAAATGGAGTCTTTGTCAACGAGGCCGGGAAACCAATCTCTTTAGATGAGGATTTTAGGAAGAGGCTGTTCGACTGAATTATATTTTAAAAAGTTTGGTCCGAGCTTGAGTTTATCCTCTAAAAAAAATATAATCCAAACAAATGACAGAAGATCACTGGCAGCTGCAGCTGGTTAAACGCTCCCTTAAAAAGAAAGAAAAACTTCGCCTGCTTGAAAAAAATCTCTATATAAATCCCGGTGATCGACTGTTGGATCTAGGTTGTGCCCAGGGGATTCTAAGTTATTTTCTGCGAAAAAAAGGAGGGTTTTGGATCAGCGCCGATCTTGATCTTATCAACCTTAAGACTTCCCGTGACATATTAAAAACCTGCCTTATTCAAACCGGATCAAAGGACCTCCCGATTAAATCTTTCTCTCTGGATTGTGTAGTCAGCCTGGATTACTTGGAACATCTTGAGAACGATGATCATTGTTTAACCGAGATCAGACGCATCCTAAAACCAGGAGGCAGTCTGGTTATGGCTGTTCCCAGGACGGGAAAGATTTTCCTGCTGCATAGAATAAGGCCACTACTGGGAATGACACTGGATTATTACGGGCACAAAAGAGAAGGGTATTCACTTAAGGATTTAAAGAAGAAACTTCAGGATGCTGGTTTGGTATTCCAGAAACATAAGAGCTTCTCCCGCTTTTTTTCTGAATTGATGGAGCTGATCTTGAATTTCATGTATATTAAATTCTTAAAACCACAGGATATATCCCCGGATTCTCAGAGAGACGGACATATTCGCCCTACTACAGAAGAGGAATTCAACTCCAAAAAGAAAGCCTTTAAGGTCTACTCGCTTATTTATCCGTTTGTATGGTTGATAACCAGGTTGGATTTTCTGTTTTTTTTTCAAAGAGGCTATGGGCTTATGATCTGGGCACAGAAACCTGAAGATATAGACGGCTGATATGGAATCCCGAAAAAAAATCGGTTTTTTTTTAGGCCCATTCCTGTCTGTATCGGCTTATTTTTCGCCGCTGCTTTCTGAAAATCCTAAAGCCCATTCCCTTTTGGCTGTGTTTTTGCTGATCGTGGTTTGGTGGGTGACGGAATGCATCCCCATACCGGTTACCGCTCTTTTGATTCCGGTATTCATTGTATTTTTTCAAATCGCCCCTGCCAAAGATGCCTTTGCTCCTTTTGCCGATCCCATTATTATGCTTTTTTTAGGCAGCTTTATCCTGGCAAGGGCAATGACCGTACATGCGCTGGACAGGAAATTAGCTCTATCGGTTCTATCTATGCGGTGGATCAAGCAAAAAAGAGAACGGGCTCTATTTGCTCTGGGATTGACCTCCTTGTTTCTTTCCATGTGGATAAGCAATACCGCCACTACTGCCATGATGTTTCCCATTGCCCTTGGAGTTTTAGATGCTTTCCGCTCCATCGGGAATGAAAAAAAGGGGGCATCATTTAGTATAATCCTTTTGTTGAGTCTGGCCTATGCGGCTTCCATCGGTGGGATCGGCACTCCGATCGGAAGCCCCCCTAATATTATCGCCATCCGGATGCTGGAAAGAATGGCTGGTTACCGGATTACTTTTTTTGAGTGGATGATTATCGGTTTTTTAGTTTTGATCCCCATGTACTTCACGCTGTTCTTCTTTATGCGTTCGAAAATTAAAAAAGGGGATTATGGAAAAGATCATTTAGATCTTTCAGATTTGAGAGATAAAGAATCCAAGAAGGGACTTTCCCGAGCACAAAAGAATGTATTGACCGCTTTTTCTATAACTGTTTTTCTGTGGGTCTTCCCTGGAGTAATTGCTTTGATCAAAGGGCAGGAGTCAGCGCTTTATTTATGGTTC